>JBPCMC010000237.1:0-40098 GCA_051002645.1 Thermomicrobiales bacterium | reverse complement strand
GGACGTTGCTGCGGCAGGCTGAAGCCCGCCGCCACCGACACCCACGCCGATCCCATTACCTCCCACGTAATCGACGCGATGATGCACGGCTACTATGATGGCCATGTTGCTACCACGGCCGTGGAAGCCTTGATCGAGAGGAAAATGGAAAGGCCAGGAACCCATGAGCCAGATTGAAGATGTGACACCGATTAGCGATGTGGTGGACGGCTACTTCGCGATGTGGAACGAGATCGATCCCCTGCGGCGCCGTGCTGTGACCGCCACGACATGGTCGCGGGAGGCCAGTTACGTCGATCCGATGTTCGCCGCCGACGGGCACGAGGGGCTGGATGCGCTGGTGGCCGCAGTACACGAGCAATTCCCCGGCTATCGCTTCCGGTTGACGGGTGCGATCGACAGCCACCACGACCGGGCGCGGTGGGATTGGGAACTCGCCGCCCCCGATGGCAGCCCGCCGGTAGCGGCCGGCGTCGATTTTGCCCTCCTCGCACCCGACGGGCGGCTGCGCGCCGTCACCGGCTTCTTCGCGCCACCGGCCAACACCGCCTGATCCCCGGAAGGGAGCACCCCATGGCTACGCACCACGTCGTGTCCGATCTCGACCAGTCACCGGGCGAGACCCAGAGGCGGCATGGTGCGCGGCATCTGACTATCGCCCACCAACCCCAGCGGCCCGTCGGCGAACTCTTGCGTCAGTGGCGCGAACATCGCCGACTGAGCCAGATGGACCTCGCCCTGCAAGCGGAGATTTCCACGCGGCACCTGAGTTTCGTGGAGACGAGCCGCTCCCGACCGAGCCGTGCAATGGTCCTCCATCTCGCCGAGCAGCTCGATCTGCCCCTGCGCGAGCGTAATCACCTGCTGCTGGCCGCCGGTTACGCCCCCGTCTACGCCGAAACCGCGCTGGACGATCCGCACCTCTCCGCCGTGCGTGCGGCGGTACGTCAGGTACTGACGGCGCATGAGCCCTACCCCGCCGCAGTGGTCGATCGGGGCTGGAACCTCGTCGATGCCAATGCCAGCCTCGCGCTCTTCACCGATGGGGTGGCGCCGGCATTGCTCGCGCCCCCCGCCAACGCCTTGCGGGTGAGCCTGCACCCCGATGGCATGGCGCCGCGCATCGTCAATCTGGGCGAGTGGCGGGCCCATCTGCTCGGTCGGTTGCGCCGCCAGATCGCCCTCACCGCCGACACCGCGCTCGCCGACCTCTACGAAGAGTTGCGCGCCTACCCGTGCGATCAGCCCGAACCCGCAATCGACCTCCCCGGACCCGGCGACATCGTCGTCCCGCTGCGCATCCGCCACGGCGACGGAGAACTCGCCTTCTTCAGCACGGTCGCCACCTTCGGCACGCCGCTCGATGTCACCATCGCGGAACTCGCCATCGAGTCGTTCTTCCCCGCCGATGCCGAGACCGCAGCCGTCCTCCGTCACGAGGCGACCGGATAGCCCACCCCGGCCCCTCCCGACGCGGGGGGGAGAACGCGGTGAGTAGCCTCATCAATCGCGGGAATCTCAGGTCGCGCTCTCCGCGTAGAACCCGGCGAGCAGCCAGCGAATTTGATCGCGATACACAAGCCAGTTGGGGTTCGGCGCATTCGACTCCGCTGCCGTGCGCTCGCTGTCCTCCTCACCAACCATACCCCATGTATCCTGGATATCCGCGAGGGTCTCCGCGCCCAATTCTTGATTGAGCATATCCAGGCGGTCATAGGCGTTCATGAGGTAATCGTAAAATGCGTACAGGGAGAACTGCGCGCCGGGGGGGGCGGCGATGACGCGCGCATTCCAGCGCGAGACGACGTCCTCGTAAATCGCGTAGTGCATGATGCGTCGCGCGATTGCCTCGCGCCATGCCGGGCGAGCAACCGCCGCCGGGGGCCAGGAACCGGGCGGGCAGAGCGCATCGTCGAACTGCGCGACGACCGTGCCAATCGCGGTCATCGGGTATGCCTGGCAGACAACAGGCCGATGCTCGTAGATGCCGCAACGGCTGTTGCCGCCCTTCAAGTCCATCAGGAAGACGCAGGGCTGGTTCGGATGGAACTGGCCGCGCTTGTCGAGCGCCAGACCGTAGGGTGGGTCCTCGCGATCGAGCAAGAAACCGTCGGCGCGGGGAGGTTCCTGCGGGCACGGGACGAGGAACTGCTCCGGCCCGAGCCGCTGTTGCGTGCTAATCAGCCAGACATCGTACCCACAGACGGGCACGATATAGGAGCGGCAGCAGGCGCCGCAGGTGGCGCACGGGTTATGGAGCGCGTCGCTCATGGCGCGCCTTCCCCCGCCGCCGCAATCGCATCGTACGCGGCGAGGAGATGTGCGCAATAGGTAGGGAAGTCGATCCGCACGTCGGCGGGCCCGGTCAATACCTGCCTGTTCCATCGCGCCACGATCGTACAGTATTCCTCGGCGTCCGCCTGTCGCTCGGCGATCAGCGCACGCTCCTCCGTACTCTCCACATCCGCGAGCGACCAATCGCGGCAGGTGCATTCCGCGCCGTCGCCGACGGAGAGGACGTCATCCGCGACGGTACAGGGGAATGTCTTGCAGACGAGCGGGCGTAACTCCCCAAGGCCGCAGCGGTGATGCCCCTGCGAGGTGCGCAGCAGAAAGATGCACGGCGGCGGTGTCTTTGTGTGACGGGTCGCGCGTTTCCCGAATGCCAGGCGGAACCGGCGACCCGACTGGTCGAGAAGGAAGGCGTCGCGCCGGGGAGTCGGCGACGGGAAGAAGACGAGGAATGACCACGGCGGCACGTCGAGCGTCCGCGCGATTCGCCAGACGTCCCGACCGGTCGGGATTACCACCGCCGTGTGGCAGCAGGTCTTCCGCTTGCACGCGAGCCAGATCGCTTCTTTCCTGCTGATAGTCGGCGTCGCCATCGATCACCCTCTGTCGCGCCCCAATCGATTCGCGGGAATAGCCCCGAACGTAGCATATGGCATGCAGCGCGTCAAACCGGCGCTGGCCCACCCCCCAGCCCCTCCCGACACGGGAGGGGAGCACACTGCGGCACCGGGGCAATCCGCGTTTGCTACGAAGGCGTGACATGAGTTCCCCCCCGGCGCGGGGAGGGGGTGGGCTCTGCTATACTCCCGCCACCGTATTAATTCGCGATGAGCGGGAGGGGAACAGCATGAGTAGTCGCTGGCGGGCGGGACGACGAACGGCGCTCGGGTCGGCAATCGCACTCCTGCTGCCCGTCACGCTCGCGCTCTTCAGTACCGCTCCGGCGACTGCCTCAACCTCCTTCGCCTCCGCCACGTTCGATGCGCAGTGGCAGCAGGGCGAAGTGATCGTGACGAACTTCTGGGGGCCGCTCGCAAATGCACGAGATGGGCAACTGGAGCCCTACGCGGAGGGGACGGCGGGGCCGGTCTGCCCGCCCGGCGCGCTCTGCCCGGCGATTGTCATGGCGGGGAAGCGGCTCGTCCAGTACTTCGATAAGGCGCGCATGGAGCAGACGACGCCGGGCGGCTCGGTAACGAACGGCCTCCTCACCGTCGAACTGCTCTCCGGTCGCCTGCAAACGGGCGACACCACCTTCGAGCAGCGCCAGCCCGCCGCCGTACCCGTCGCCGGTGACCCGGATAACACCTTCCCGACCTATGCCGACCTCCAATCGGTGACGGCAAAAGTCGCACAGGATAGTGCTCCGGTCACGATGCTCCTCAAACTCGGCGCACCACCCGCGCAGTACGCCGCCGGAGGGTCGGACCCGCAAGCATCCGTCAACGACTACGACGCGATCACCGGCCACCGCGTGCCGCGCGCCTTTGCCGACTTCCGCACGAAGGCGGGGACGCCCGCTGTCGGCCTCGCCGTCACCGAGCCGTTCTGGGCGGAAGTCAAAGTGGAAGGGACGGCGCGCACAGTGATGGCGCAGGGATTCGAGCGGCGTGTGCTCACCTACACGCCGACGAATCCCGATCCCTTCAAGGTCGAGTTCGGCAACATCGGCCAGCACTATTACACCTGGCGCTACCTGACGACGCCCACCAGCGGCCCGACTCCAACACCAGGGCCGACGCCAGCCGTCACACCATCGTCGCTGCCGCTGCCCGCCGCGCCTGCCGGGTTCGCGCTCCATAGCGTGCTCGACTTCGCGCAGAGTGACGGCCCACCGATCCGCGCCCTCTTCCAGCCACAAACGGGCGTGCTCCATGTGCTGACGACGAGCGGTAATCTTTTCCAGATCGACCGCGCCGCCGGGACGAAGCGGCTCATCCTCAGCCTCCGCAGCAGCGACCCAACGCCGCAGGTCTTCTACGGGGCGGACTTCGCGCCGGACGGCACGCTCTATGCCGTCCGCTGCCTCCAACCGCCGAGCCAATCCGGTGAGAGCACAACGCACACCGGCGAGGTGCTGCGCGTCACGGACACGAACGGCGACGGCGCGGTGGACACGATCACCGTCCTCAATCGCATCCAATATCCCGGCGGCAATCTCCGCTTCAACCACGAGATCACCGCGCTGAAGGTCGGGCCGGACGGGATGCTCTATATTGGCGCGGGCTCGCACACCGACCACGGCGAGCAGGACGGCGGCAAGGGCGAGGTGCCGGAGACCTCCGCCATCTTCCGCATCAGCGCCACCGTGCCGAACAGCCCGTTTGCACTCTTCGCGGACGGCATCCGCAACCCCTTCGGCATGGCCTTCCGCGCGGACGGCAGACTCTTCGACGCCGACCACGGCCCGCAGAACGATCTACCCGAGGAACTGAATTACGTCCAGCAGGGCAAGCACTACGGCTTCCCGTATCGCTTCGGCAACAACGTCGCGAACCCCGAGCCGGACGCTCCGCCGGAACCGCCCGGCATCACCTTCGTCCCGCCGATCCCGAACATCGGCCCCGACTCGCTCAATAGTGACGGCCTCGACAGCCAGAATCCGTCGTACACCTTCACGCCCCATTCCGCGCCCGGCGGCCTCGCCTTCTACACCGCGACGGCGGGCAGCCACCTCTTCCCCGCCGCCTATCGGGGCGACGCTTTCCTCGCCATGTACGGCAATGTCGAGCGTTCGGGCGAGGTGCGCGGCTTCTCCGTCCTGCGACTGACACTGACGGAGGTCTCGCTGGGGAACTTCCAGGTGAGCGTCCACACCTTCCTCACCGGCCTCCGCCGCCCGACTGATGTCGCCATCGCCCCGGACGGCGCGATGATCGTCCTCGAATCCAGCGCCGCCGCTACGCCCACGGATCAAACGGTGGGGTACGGAAGGATTCTCGACGTTGCCCCCGCATAATGCCGCAGCCGCAATGATCGCGGGCGACGATCTGGTTACGGCGTTATGGCTCACTACCGACCTCCGAGCGGCGGACGCATTGCCGACCGGACAGGTCTCCTCTGTCACCGAGCGACCGAATGCGGAGGCATTCAATTCGATCATCACTCATCTGACCGTAGCCTATTCGCCGGATGCGCCCGCCGATACGCCACGGCGATTGCTGCTCAAGCGAAACCTGAGCGCGGCATGGGCGGTCCGCGATGCCGCGCGTGAAGTGGCGTTCTACCAGTTGGTTATGTCCTTCGCCGATAGTCTCCCGATGCTCGTGCGTTGTTACGGTGCGGCGTTCGACGCGGCACATGGCGTGTCGTATCTCCTCCTTGCTGATCTCTCCGAAACCCATGTCACACCAATTAGCCGCGAGCAGGTGCTGGCGCTCGATGGCGTGCCGTCAGAGGATCACGTCTACGGGGTAATTGACGCCCTCGCACAGTTCCACGCCTATTGGTGGGAGCATCCGCTCCTCGGCCAGGCGGCGTTGCCTATGCATGGCTGGTACCGCGACCGTGCCGCCTACGATACCTTCATTCGCGACGCCACTGCCAACTGGGAGCGATTCATCGCGGCGGAGGGCGCGACGTTCCCCGACGATCTCCGCGCCCTCTACGAACATGCCCTTTCCCAATTGCCACGATTATGGGATCGCTATCTGGGAGAACGCATCGCCAGTCGTCGGAATCAGACACTGAGTAACGAGGACTCCTATTTCGCGCAATTCCTCTGCCCGCGAGACTCGGCAGGGAGAACCTTTATCATCGACTTCCAGAACCCGAATACCGATCTCGCCGCGCTCGATCTGGTCTATCTCTTCGCCACCTTCTGGACGCCTGCACAACGAGCGGAGCGGGAAAGCCGATTGCTCCGCCGCTACCACCATGCACTTCAGGCGCACGGTGTCGATTACGATTGGGATGAACTGATCGCGGATTACCGGCTCATGATAATCCATATGATATTCTTCCCGCTCTGGGATCAAGTGAACGGCTCGCGGCGAGCCTATTGGTGGCCGAAAATGCAATGCCTGACTGGCGCATACCGCGACCTCGATTGTGCCAATCTGCTGGAAACGTAGGTCTTGAAACGAAAGGAAGCGTCCATAGATGCGCGAAACGATCCGGCTGACGATGGCGCAGGCACTCGTGAAATACCTGCAAGTGCAGCAGAGCGAGCGGGATGGGGAGCGGCGGCGGCTGATCCCGGCAATCTTCGGCATCTTCGGGCACGGTAATGTCGCGGGGATCGGGCAGGCGCTCTACGAGTATGGGCAGGAATTGCCCTACTATCAGCCGTGCAACGAGCAGTCGATGGTCCACACGGCGATGGGCTTCGCGAAGGCGAACCGGCGCTGCGCGACCTTCGCCTGCACCTCATCCATCGGCCCCGGCGCGACGAATATGATCACCGGCGCGGCGACGGCGACGATCAACCGCATCCCCGTCCTCCTGCTGCCCTCCGATTACTACGCGACGCGCCATCAAGGTCCCGTCTTGCAGCAGTTGGAGCATCCCGTCTCCGCCGATCTGAGCGTCAACGACTGCTTCCGCCCCGTCTCACGCTTCTTCGACCGCATCTCGCGCCCGGAGCAGTTGCTCACCGCCCTGCCGGAGGCGATGCGCGTGCTCACCGACCCGGCGGAGACGGGCGCGGTGACGCTCTCCTTGCCGCAGGACATTCAGGCGCACGCCTACGACTACCCCGCCCACTTCTTCGCCGAGCGAATCTGGCGTATCGAGCGCCGCCCGCCCGATCCGGGCCGTATCGCGGAGGCGGTCGCGCTGCTCAAGACGGCGAAGCGCCCGGTGATCATCGCCGGGGGCGGCGTCCACTACTCCGCAGCGTCGGATGCATTGCGCGCCTTCGCGGAGGCGTGCGGCATCCCGGTCGGTGAGACCTCCGGTGGCAAGGGCGCGATGCCTGACTCGGCGCTGCTCTTAGGCGGTAGCGGACTCAATGGCACGCCCGCCGCCGCGCAGATCGTCCGCGACGCGGACCTCGTCATCGCTGTCGGCACGCGGCTGACTGACTTCACCACCGGCTCGCAGTCCGCCTTCCAGCATCCCGATGTCCGGTTCATCGCCATCAATGTGTGCGCCCACGATGCGTACAAGCAGGGCGCGCTTCCGATTGTCGCTGATGCACGTGAAACGCTGACCGCCCTGACGAACGCAGCGGATGGCATTGCGACCGACGCCGCCTATCGCGCGGAGATCGCGGCGGCAAAGGAGGCATGGGCAACGCAACTGCGCGACGAAATTTACGTCCAGATACCCGGCGAAGCGATGAGTCAGGGGCAGTTGATCGGCGCCCTCAACATGGCGGCACGGGCGGGCGACACAGTGATCGCCGCCGCCGGTGGCGCGCCCGGTGACTTACTCAAACTGTGGGAGACGAGCGGCGGGCGGCATTGCCATCTGGAGTTCGGTTTCTCCTGCATGGGGTATGAATTACCTGCCGGCATCGGCGTCCGCATTGCGCAGCCGGAGGGGGAAGTCTACGTCCTGATCGGGGACGGCACATATTTGATGAACCCCTCCGAACTGGTCACCGCCCTGCAAGAGGGTCTGAAAGTAACTATCGTCCTCTCCGAGAATCACGGCTATCAGGTGATCCGCCAGTTGCAGATGAATCGCGCCGGACGCAGTTTCGGCAACGAGTTCCGCGCGCGGGACGAGGCGACCCGCCGCCTCGAAGGTGAGTACGTGACGATTGACTTCGCCCAGCACGCTGCCAGCATGGGCGCGCGCACCTGGCACGTCGTGACGCTCGACGCCCTGAAGACGGCCCTCGCCGAGGCGCGGGACGAGAAGCGCTCCTGCATGATCGTCGTTGAGACGGAGCCACACCGCTACCTGCCCGGCTCCGGCGTCTGGTGGGATGTCGCCCCCGCTGAGGCGACCACCGATCCCGTCACCGACGAGCGCCGCACCGCCTACGAGAACGAACGCGCGCAACTACAGCGGTTCTATTACTGAGCAATGAGCAATGAGCAATGAGCAATGAGGGAGGGAACGCTCCCGGCCTTATTGCTCATTGCTCATCACTCATTGCTCTCGACCGAAGGGAGAGATTCATGGACGTAACGATTGGCAGTGCGCCGGATTCATGGGGGGTCTGGTTTCCGAGCGACGAGCGGCAGACGCCGTGGCATCGCTTCCTCGATGAGGTTGCGGAGGCGGGTTACGAGTGGACGGAGCTCGGGCCGTATGGCTATTTGCCGACCGACCCGGAGACCCTGCGCGCCGAACTGGCGAAGCGGAACCTGCGCATCACCGGCGCGACGGTGATCGCCGACCTGGACGCCCCGGAGAGCTGGCCGGAGGTGGAGCGACAAGTGCGCGGCGGCGGGGCGCTCGCCCAGGCGCTCGGTGGCGAGTTCATCGTCTTGATCGACGACCCGTACACCAATCTCTTCACCGGGGAACTGATCGCACCGAAGCGACTGGATGATGAGGCATGGGAGCGGCTTATCCGGACAACGCACCGCGCCGCCGACATCGCCCGCGATCACTTCGGCCTCCGCCTCGCCTTCCACCCGCACGCCGAGACCCACGTCGAATACGAGGATCAGATCGAGCGCCTGCTCGCCGACACCGATCCGGAGCGCGTCGGCCTCTGCTTCGACACCGGCCACCACGCCTACCGGGGCGGCGACCCTGTCGCCTTCATGCGCACACACCACGCGCGCATCCCCTACCTGCACCTGAAGAGCGTCCGCCCGGAGATGATCGCGAAGGTCGAAGCGGAGAACATCCCCTTCGCCATCGCCGTCGGCAGCGATATGTTCTGCGAGCCCTCCGAGGGCGCGGTGGACTTCCTCGCCTTCCGCGACGTGCTGCGCGACATCGACTACACCGGCCTCGCCGTCGTCGAGCAGGATATGTACCCCGCCCCCTTCGAGAAGCCCCTCCCCATCGCTAAACGCTCCCGTGCCTACCTCCGCGAGATCGGCATCGGATAGATCGCGGACCAGCGGATCAACAGGAAAGAGGATTGACACGGGTGTATGATATGGAGGATGCGGGCAGAATAATCCGGTTATGGTATTTCCTTTCCAGCAATCTGCCCTCGCCCGATCAGTTTCGCTCCCTCGCC
Organism: Thermomicrobiales bacterium; assembly: GCA_051002645.1. Taxonomy (GTDB): domain Bacteria; phylum Chloroflexota; class Chloroflexia; order Thermomicrobiales; family JALYUS01; genus JALYUS01. The sequence goes on along the minus strand of JBPCMC010000237.1, from coordinate 30,713 downwards.
GCGCAAGGGGCGATCTATGACAACCCGGTCGCGACTTATCGGTCACAAGGCATCTCGGCATGGGCGACGGAGGACATCGCGCGGTCAATGGGAACACGGCCCCGCGTGAATCGAGGCCGGTGGCAGTTCCTCGCAGCACTCGATCTGGCGACGGACGGGATTGCTATTCGGATCGAACGCACCGGCAAACAAGTCGGACATTTCACCGTCTTTGGCGAACCACAGATACTGCATGAGTGCGTTGTACGGATACTCCCGCTATGAAGGATGACCATGAAGCCGATTTACGAAATCTGGGATAGCGACGCTGCATACCCGATCATCGAATATGACGACCTCCCCGAAGCGCTCGCATTCGTCGCGACGACGGTGGAGCGGCGTGGCGATGCGGCGGTCGCGTCATGGTCGCTTCTCCGTGCCCTGCCGAATGGCGACGAAACGGAGACGGTCGCGATAGGTGCGGACCTCGCCCGTCTCGCCCGCGCGGGAAGGCACGCTGTATCTGCATAACGATCTACTGCCAGATCGGCCCTGGCGCCTCCTCCGCGAGATTGGCATTGGGTGACTACGCAATCAATATCGGGTGGACAGCGCGCAAGCACCGTCCACCCGATTAATCTGACGCGCTGACGTAATGCGCTCAACGTCCGCGCGCGTGTGACAATCGCAGCGCCTGCTCGATGGCACTAATGTCGTTGGTGGTCTCGAATGTCTCCCCCGCGCCGACGAGGATGGCGATTGCGAGGAGCGCGGGCACATGCCAATACCACCCGGCGGCGATACCTCCGAGTCCAAGCCCGATCACCGCGCGCCGGAAATCGCGCAATAGCGTGAGTAGCCGCTGGTCGGTGCCGAATCGGTATCGTTGTATTGCCTCCCGCTCGCCCCGCACAGCGTACGCCGCGAATATAACCCCGAGGACCGCGAGCGCCAACGCGGGATATTCTCGCCACGAGAGATGATAAAGCGTCTCCATCGCTGTTCCTCCTATCATGCATCGGCCGCTTGCCTGGCCAAACCCTGTCACGATCAGGGCTACATGACCATACTAGCGACGCGACCGCACCGTGGCGATTACCTCGGAGGTAATGGCGATTGCTGATGTCGTATCGAAATGGGAATCCTGGTCAGGCACGAGTTCCTGGCTGTTCGCCACCCCCCCCTACGAAATGACGCAACTGCGGATAGTCGTTGCGGCTATGCGGTTTCGTGCAGCGCAGCGGCGAAGGCGTCCACGCAGGTATCGATTTCCGGCTCGCCCATTGGGGTGGAGACGCAGCCCATCATGCTCGGCGAGAGGAAGATGCCGTGCGCGAGCAGGGACTGGTAGACGGCTGCGGTGCGCTCCTTCTCCGCCGGGGTGAGGGTGGTGCTGCGGTAGTCGGTCAGCGGGCGCGGGTGCAGATGCAGGTTAAAGACGGAGCCCGCGCCCGTCACTTGACCGGGTACCCGCGCGCCGTCCATCGCCTCCGCCAGCCCCTCGCGCAAGCGCTCACCGAGCGCGTTGATGCGGTCGAACTCCTCGGGCGTCATCTTCTCCATTGCGGTGAGGCCAGCGACGGAGGTGATCGGGTTCGCGTTGAAGGTGCCGCCGTGGGGCACCTTCGCGCCGCGCGACGGGTCGAAGACGGCCATGATCTCCGCCGCGCCGCCGAGCGCGCCGACCGGGAAGCCGCCGCCGATGATCTTCGCCATCGTCGTCATGTCCGGCGTCACGCCGACGACCGACTGCATGCCGCCGTACGCGACGCGCAAGGTGATTACCTCATCGAAGATCAGCACGATGCCGTAAGTCTTCGTCATCTCCCGTAGGGCGGCAAGGAATTCATGCGTCGCCGGGACGTTGCCGACGCGCGAGGGCATCGGATCGACGAGTACGGCGGCGATCTCGCTGTGGTGACGCTCGATGACCCGCGTCGCGTCCGCGATGTCGTTGTAGCGCGCGACGAGCACGTTCTCCATCACGCCATCGGGCGTGCCGAAGGCGGTCGCGGTGGAGGGAGTGTCCATCTCCTCCCAGCGCGATTCGGGCGTCACCTGGCTGATCTCGGCGAAGTCGTAGGAGCCGTGGTAGCATCCCTCGAATTTGACGATCTTCGGGCGGCCGGTGAAGGCGCGCGCCCCCTTAATCGCCATCATCACCGCCTCAGTGCCGGAGTTCGTGAAGCGCAGTTGCTCCACCGAGGGGATGCGATCGACGATCAGTTCCGCCAGCGCGACCTCGTGCGTGGTCGGCATGGCGTAGGAGGTGCCGTACTGCAACTGTGCGATCACCGCCGCGTTGATCTCCGGGTCGGCGTGGCCGTGGATCAGCGAGGTGTAGTTGTTGATGAAGTCGAGTCGTTCGTCCCCCTCGACATCGACGATGGTCGCGCCCCTGCCATACGCGACATAGGGCGGATGCGGCGACTGATAGACTGTCGTGCGCGTGTTGCCGCCCGGCATCACCTTGCGTGCCCGCGCCGCCAACTCCGCCGACCGGGACGACATCGCCCGGAACGCATCCCGACGCTGCTCAATCGCTGCCATCCCGCGCCCCCTCTCCTCTATCTACTCTTCGGATCGCGGGGCCAGTATAGCCGGAAACCGAAACCAATTGAACCGCAGAGACGCAGAGGACGCAGAGAAGAAAGAGAAGAGGGAAACAGGAGTCTTTCTCTCCCGTCTCCCTCTCTGCGTCCTCTGCCGGGCGCCCTCTGGGCAGCATGCGGTTCGTCCCCGGTTTCCGCCGCTTACTTGGTGAAGTAGGCGTACTTCCCGCGCGGTACGGTGCCGAGGATGGCCGGGTGGTAGATGCCCTGCAAGTTCGGCTTGATGACGAAGAACGACTGCCCGTGATAAAGCGGCAAATGCGGCTGCTCGGTCACGAGGATTTGCTCCGCCATCTGGTACTGCTTGGTGCGGGCGTCCTTGTCCGTCATGCCCTTCGCGGCGGCGACGATGGTGTCGAACTGGTCATTCTTCCAGTGGGTGTTGTAGAAGTCCGTCCCGCTGGCGAAGAGGAAGTTGTGCCAGTTGAAGGGGTCGCCGTAGTCCGAACCCCACTGGCCGAAGTGACCACCGGTGTAGGGTTGTGTCTTGCGCGAGACACGCCAATCGACATACGCCTTCGACTCGCGGCTGTCGAGCGCTACGTTGATGCCGAGATTTTGCTTCCACTGCGCCTGTAGGTATTCGAGCACGAGCTTGGTTGTCGCACTCGCCGAATAGACGATGGTGAAGTCGCTCGGCCAGCCCTGTCCACCGGCGAATCCAGCGTCCGCCATCAATTGCTTCGCCTTGTCGACACCACCAGTCAGCGCGGCCCCCGGATTGTAGCCGGCGATATCCGGCGGCAGGACGGTCGGTGCATCGATGTAGTACTTCTTCAGCACGACATCGATGAGCGACTGGCGATCGAAGCCCAGTGCGAGCGCCTGGCGCACCTTTACATCACTGGTCGGCTTGCTCGTGGTGTCCCAGTGCAACATATAGGTGCTGGAGCCGGGGAAGCCCTTCATCTCCTTGGAGAGTTTGGCATCCTTGAGAGCACGGTCATAATCGGACGCTTGCACCTGCGCGGTGTCAACCTCGTCGTTTTCGTACGCCGCGAGCCCTTGCGCCAGATAGGATGCATCCGGGTAGATGTGGCACTCGACGCGCGTGATGATCGGCTTCGCTCCCCAGTAATTCGGGTTGATTTCGAATGCCTGGAGTTGATCGTGCTTCCATTCCTTTTGAAGATACGGCCCGCTGCCCATCGCGTTACCCGCCTCGAGCCACTTGTCACCGAACTTGTCGATGACCTGCTTCGGCACCGCGTAGTAGGACCATGTCGAGGCGAGCAGCGGGAAGAAGGGTGTCGGCGCGACGAGCGTGAATTGCACGGTCGCATCGTCGACCGCTTTGACGCCGAGTGTCGAGGGATCGGCCTTCCCTGCCGCGATCTCTGTCCCGTTCTTGATGCTCTCAGCCGCAGCGGTGTACTTGGACGCGACCTTCGGGTCCGAGATACGCTTGACCGAGTACTCGAAGTCCTTCGCGGTGAGCGGCGTGCCGTCCGACCACTTGAGGCCGGGGCGCAACTTGAATGTCCAGACGGTGGCATCCGAGTTCGCCTCATAGGAGATGGCGTGCGCGGGCTCGATCTGGTTGTTTGTCCAGTTGACCACCACCAGACCTTCGAACATCTGCGGCATGTTGTACGGGCTGGAGCCGACCTGCGGATCGAAGGTCGGCGGCTCGAGATCCACATAACGGAAGATCTGCTTATCCGCGAGGTTCGCGGGCTTCGTCGCCTGCGGGGCCGCCGCAACTGCGGAACTGGCCGGGGCCGTGCCCGCCGTCCCGGCCGCTGGCGAGCCGGCCGCTGCGGTCACACCGAGCGTCTGCGGCACGTTCGTCGCCGTCGGCGCCGGTCCCGTCGTTGCTGCAGCGGCGGCTGAGGCGGCGGGCTTGGTTGCCGCCGTAGTCGTCGCGGTGGGCGCAGCCGTCGTGCCACCGCAGGCGGCGAGCGCCGCCGCTGCCGTCCCCGCCGCCGATAAGGCGAGGAATTTGCGCCGCGAGTATGCGCGCGCCGTTAGTTTCGTACCGTCTTCCACGTCAAACCTCCTATACCACGACCATTCATCCCCAACGTCCACACGCGGGCGGGATGCCCTATTTCTTCATCCACGGGTCGAAGGCGTCCCGCAGACCATCCCCAATGAAGTTGAACGAGAGCACCGTGAGCGACAACACCACCGCCGGCGAAATGAGCATATATGGATAGGAGCGCAGGTCCGCGATCCCCTCCGAGATCATCAGACCCCACGACGGCACCGGCGGGTTGATGCCGAGGCCGAGGAAACTGATCCCCGCCTCGCCGAGGATGGCGGCGGGGATGCCGAGCGTGGCGGCGACGATAATCACCGCGAGGGTGTTCGGCAGGAGGTGCCGGATGATGATCCGGCCACTACCCGCTCCCATGCAGTGCGCCGCCTCGACGAACTCCTTGCGCTTCAGCGAGAGCACCTGCCCGCGTACGAGCCGCGAGACCGTCAGCCACGACAGCAGGCCGAGACCGATGAAGACACCGAGCATCCCGCCGGTGGCCGCGTCGAAATTCTTTAATGGCAGCAGCCACCCCCCGGTGACATGCTGAAATTTCGCCTTCAGGTAGGTCATGAAGATGATGATGAAAAGGAGGTTCGGGATCGCATAGAAGACATCGACGACCCGCATCGAGAAGGTGTCCACCCAGCCGCCTTTGTAGCCGGCGACGAGCCCGACCGGCACGCCGATCAGGACGATCATCAGCGGGACGACCAGCCCCACCGCGAGGGAGATGCGCGTGCCGTAAATGATCCGACTGAGGATATCCCGCCCGAGCCGGTCGGTGCCGAGGATGTGCCCCGGCGAGCCGACGCCCAGCGTCGTCTGGGTGATGTCCTGCGTCGCGTAGTTATAGGGCGCAACGAAGTTGGCGGCAACCGCCGCGATGATGACGATGCCCACAAAGACCAATCCGGAAAGCGCCGCCTTGTTGCGGACAAAGCGCCGCCATGCATCCTGCGTCATCGAAACGCTCTTCGGCGCGGCGATCGCCGCGACCTGTGCCAGTGGGGTTGCCGTAGCGGCGGTGTTCGTTGCCATGACTTCGCTTACTCCCGGCTTCGACTATTCGTACGCGATGCGTGGATCGAGGACACCATAGAGGAGGTCCACGATCAGATTCATGACCGCGATGATCGCGGCGAACATCAGGACGGTACCGAGCAGGACCGGATAATCGCGCCCGGAGACGCTCTTGACGAAGTACCGGCCGATACCGGGCACATTGCAGGTTGTCTCGATGAAGAACGAGCCGGTGATGACGTTCGCGAACGAGAGCGCCAGCACCGTCGCGACCGGGATCATCGCGTTCCGGAGCGCGTGCCGGATGATCACGCCGCGCTCGTTGAGCCCCTTCGCGCGCGACGTGCGGATATAATCCTGCCGCAGCACATCGAGGAGACTGGCGCGGGTATAGCGGGCAAGCTGCGAGGCGGGGAAGAGGGCGAGCGCGAAGGCGGGGACGAAGGTCGTCTTGCTGAAGATGCCATTCCATCCCCCCGTCGGGACGAGGTGCAGGGTGTTGGCGAAAAGCAGGATGAGCAGCGACGCGATCACATACGAGGGCGCTGAGACGCCGATGATTGCGCCGAAGGTGCAGAAGTAATCGACCGGGGTGTTCTGCTTGATCGCGCTGAAGGTGCCCGCCACGATGCCCATTGCGGCGGCGAGCACGATAGCAACGAGGCCGAGTTGGAGCGAGACCGGGAAGAAGTCGTGGAAGATTTCCGCGACCGTCCGGCCCCGTTGCGCGAAGGAGAGCCCGAAGTCACCGTGCAAGGCATTCCAGAGGTAGTTTGAGTACTGCTTCCAGAGCGGCTGGTCGGTGCCGAACTTCTCATTGAGTGCTTTGAGCGCCTCCGGCGGCAGCGGCTTGTCACCGCCATCCCACGGGCCACCCGGCGTCGCGTGGATGAGAAGGAACGAGATGGTATAGACCGCCAGTAACGTCGGTACGAGCAATAAGATGCGACGAATCGCGTAACGGCCCATTGCTTCCCTAACCCTCTCCCGTCACCGTCCGAAGCGACCGGCCAGATGCACAACGCCGCCCCGCAGCACACGGGACGACGGCACATTCTCGCTTGCACGACGCACCCTGTCTATGGTGACGTACACATGCATTCTCAGCGAGGATTGTGCAAAGATACTATCAGCACTCACGCGCGCTGTAAAGGGCCAATTGGGAGCCTAACCCCCTGCCCCTTCCCCCGGAGGGAAGGGGTTACTCGCGTGACTTGCCGTGGCGTTCCCTTCAATGCCTCGGTATATCGGCGGCTTGCTCCCCCTTCCCTCGGAGGGAAGGGGGTTGGGGGGTTAGGAATGTCCCGGATGCTCTCGCAGATGACGCACAGGCGAGAGGGCGAGCCAGAGTGGGGCGAGCAACTGGCCGCCGACCGCGACAAAGAGGGTCGGGCGGAGGCCGATCAGTTCGCCCAGCACGCCGCCGACGAGCAGGCCGACGAGCATCGTGCTCCATTCGATGAAGCGGATGCTCGCGTTCATCCGCCCCAGGAGGCGACCCGGCGTGCTCGCTTGCAGGAGGCTGACCTGATCGATCTCGTAGAGCGTCGCCGCGCCGTCGCCGAAAATCTGCTGCAAGACGAGCAGGATGACGACGATCGCGAGCGGCCCGGAGGCGAGCGGGACGAAGACGCAGGAGACCACGGTGAGCAGCAGCATCCAGAACATCGTCGGGCCGACACCCCAGCGCCGCGTCACCCGCTCCGCCAGCACCGCGCCGAAGAAGGAACTGACGCCGCCGACGGAGTAGATCACCCCCTGCAAGGCGGGAGAGACGCCCAACTCCCGCGTGATGAAGAGCATAATCACCGCGCCGAGGATGCTGCGAAAGAGATACCAGGCGCCGGTGACGCCCGCGAGGGTGCGGAAGAGCGGGCTGTCCCGCACCAGTCGCAACCCCTCACCGATCTCGCGCCACGTCCCCGGCTGCTCCGCCGGTGAGACGGCGCGCGGCTCCTCATGGCGGATCGTCGCCAACGAGAAGGCGGAGACGAGGAACGAGACGGCATCAATCGCGATTGCGCCCGGCGCGCTCAGCAACTGGACGAGCACTCCCGCGACGCCAAAGCCGGAGAACTCCGAAACGGAGGCGCTCGCCTGAAGTTTGCTGTTCCCCTCCACCAACTCCTCCCGCCGCACCAGCGACGGCAGGTACGAGCGGTACGCCACATCGAAGAAGACGGTCAGGACGCTGACGATCAGCACAATGACATACAGGAGCCCGATGGTGAGATGATGCACGGCGGCGAGGAGCGGAATCGTCCCCAGCGTGATCGCCCGCCCGATGTCTACAACGATCATCACCGGGCGGCGGCGCAGGCGGTCCACCCAGACGCCCGCGAAGAGGCCGACGACCAGCCCCGGCGCCAGTTTCGCCGCGTTGAGGAGGGCGACCTGGATCGGCGTCGCGTCGAGGAAGATAATTGCCACGAAGGTGAGCGAGAGGTTGCCGACGAGCGTGCCGAAGAGCGAGATCGTCTGCCCAGCCCACAACTTCAGGAAGTCAGGGTGCCGCCACAGCCCGGTGAAACGCGCGTGCGATGGTGCTGTTGATGTTTCCACGTGAAAAACGCTCCCTCAGATACAACAACGAAGGCTGCCGCCGTCACGAATGACGCGGCGCGAACCGGCGTATGAGGGGAACGCAAGCGGAAGAGCGAGCCGACGGGTAATCGGCACGATAATCGCGGCAGGCTGCTGCGATGGCAGTCCGTAACTCCGCGAGCGCCCCTACAGCGCGGCGGTTCTGGCGATGGCGCTGAAACACACCTCGCGGAGTATGTTCACGGGGCTTCCCTTTCGTACCGTGCGTAAAAGAGCGACGTTCGTTGCGTCGAGCATACGGGCGCATTCGGGGTACGTCAATCTCCTGAAAGGGCGGGGTGTACGCATTCGGAGGTCGGCTGGTCTGCCTAACCCCCCGGCCCCCTTCCCGAGGCGGGAAGGGGGAGGGTAGGGGCGCATTGCATGCGCCCTCTGGATTGGGCAGGGTGCTAATACACAGACCACGGCATTCGCACTGAGTCACCCCTTCCCGAACCGGGAAGGGGCCGGGGGTTAGGCCGTCCCTACGCTACGGATACGCCGCGAGGAATGCCATAATCACGCCGACGATGCGTTCCGGCGCGTCCTCCTGGAGAAAGTGATTCGCGTCGTCGATCTCATGGGTGGTCGCGTGGGGATAGCGCGCCTGCCATTGGCGAAGCACCGCCGGCGGCAGCACAAGGTCGTTCATCCCCCAGACGAGCAGCACGGGCGTCTCGGCGAAGAGCGATAATCCACCTTCGATCCGCTCCATCTCCGCATATGAGTCGTCTCCTTCCTGCACCGGGATATCGCGGGACCAGCGGAGCATGGCGATCCGGGATTCCGGGGTGGGGAAGGGCGCCCGGTACGCGTCCATCACCGTCTCGGTCAGATGCTCCGGATAGTGGACGGCCCCCGTCAGCGCAGGTTCGAGATAGCCATTCCGCTTCAGGACGAACGATTCCCCGCGCGCCGAGCGGATCAGTTCCGTCAGGCGCGGCATCGGGCCGGGCCAGACAGCGAACGCCCAAGTATTGAGCAACACCAGCCGCTTGATGCGCGCGGGGTGGCGCGTGGCGAAGCCGAGCCCGACCGGCCCGCCCCAGTCGTGCAGGACGAGCGTAATGTCGCGCAGATCGAGGTCCAGGAGCAGGCGCTCCAGATTATCGACGTGCTGGCGGAGATGGTAGCGCGCCGGGTCCGGCGGCGTCTCTGACTTGCCCATGCCCATATGATCCGGCACGATGCAGCGGTAGTGCGCGGCGAGCGGCGGGATGAAGTTGCGGAACAGATACCCCCACGTCGGATCGCCGTGCAGCATCACAATCGGCTCGCCGCTCCCCTCATCCACGTAATGCATGGCGAAATCGCCGATCTGATGGTAATGCGGTGCGAACGGGAATGTCCCGCCAAACGTCTCATGCTCGATGCCGCGCATGGTCCCGCTCCTCCGTTCGTATTGCCCGCGCTACCATCCGAGCGATGGTTCTTCCGCTTGTCATACTATACTGCTGAGGAAAGAGTGAGGAGTGACGGACCCTATCGCGCGGCGTGTTCCTCGCGCGGGGCATCGGCGCGTGCGAGCGCGTGTTGCGCCAGTTCGCCCGTCAGGGGCGGCGAGAAGTAATAGCCCTGCGCCGCGTCGCAGTCGAACCCGGCGAGCATCGCGCGCTGCGCCTCGGTCTCGACCCCCTCCGCGACGACGCCGATCCCCAGGTTGTGCGCCAGTCCGATGATCGCCCGCACGATTTCCGCGTTCTCCAGCATCCCGTTCCGCGCGCCGACGAATGAGCGGTCGATCTTCAGCGTCTCGACCGGGAAGCGCCGCAGATAGTTGAGCGACGAATATCCCATGCCGAAGTCGTCCAGCGCAACATGGACGCCGAGCGCGCGCAAATTGCCGAGCACCACGCTCGCCGCCTCCGCGTGTTCGACCAGGGCGCTCTCCGTCAGTTCGAGCGTGAGGTGGGACGGCGCGATGCCGGTCTCCGCCACGATCACCGTCAGCGCTTCGAGGAAGTCCGGCTGCACCAGGTGCTTCCCCGAGATATTGACACTGATCGCCAGGCTGCTCGAGTGCGGCGCGATCATCTGCCACCGGCGCAACTCCTCGCAACTGCGGCGCAGGATCCATCGGTCGAGCGCGACGATCAGGCCCGTCTCCTCCGCCAGCGGGATGAACTCGCCCGGCGTCACGAAGCCGAGCGAGGGGTGCTCCCAGCGGAGGAGCGCCTCGAATCCCGCCGTCTCGCCCGTCGCCAGCGAGACAATCGGCTGGTAATGCACCTGGAATTCCTCGCGGGCGATAGCGCGCCGCAAGTCGTTCTCCAGTTGCAGCCGGGCGACGACTTTCGCGTGCATCGTCCGGTCGAAGACGACCGATTGCGCCCGCCCCTGCGCCTTCGCCCGGTACATCGCCGTGTCCGCGTCGCGCAGCATCTCCTCCGGGCGGCGATAGGTTGGCTGACTGACCGCGATGCCGATGCTCGCGGTCGTGAATATCTTCTGCCCGCGGATCACCACCGGCGACGCGAATGCCGCCTGCACGCGCTCCGCCGCGCGCGTCGCATCGGCGACACCGCCGATCTCTTCGACGAGGATGGCAAACTCGTCACCCCCCAACCGCGCGACGGTCGCCGTCGGATCGAGGGCGGCGCCGATGCGACGGCCAACCTCCTGCAGCAACCGGTCGCCTTCGAGGTGGCCGAAACTGTCGTTGACATTCTTGAAGCGGTCGAAATCGACGAAGAGAACGGCGAAATGATCGTCCGGGCGTCGCTTGGCACGCGCGATGGCGTGGTGCAGCCGATCCATGAAGAGGGCGCGGTTGGGGAGCGTCGTCAGGGCGTCGTGCAGCGCGTGATGCAGCAGTTGCTCCTCGGCCTGCTTGCGCTCGGTGATGTCGTGGACGATGGAGAAGAGCAGTTGACGCCCGCCGCTCTCGATGGGGCCGGAGCGCACCTCGACATCGCGGATGTCGCCCGAGGCCAGGCGGTGCTGAAAGAAAAAGGTGATCCCCTCGCCCGCGCTCGCGCTCCGTATCGCCTCGGCCAGTTCCGGCGCGGTGCAGGTGTTGATCTCGCCCATGGGCCTGCCCCGCAGTTCCTCGCGCGCATAGCCGTAGAAGGCGCAGGCAGCGGGGTTGGCGTCGACGATCGCGCCCGTTGCAGGGTCGACCAGCAGTTGCACCGCCTGGTGATTCTCGAACATCTGCCGGTAGCGCGCTTCACTGCCGCGCAGCGCCGCCTCCGCCTCGCGTCGCTCGCGGATTTCCTCCTGCGCGGCGGCGTACAGCCGGGCGTTGTCGAGCGCGATGGCGGCGAGTTGCGCGAACCGGCCCAGCGTCTCGATGGCCGCCGCGTCGAACGTCCGCCCGCTCTCGGCGTAGGCGAGGGAGAGCGCCCCGATCACGCGATCGTGGGAAACCAGCGGCACGCCGACCACCGCGTGGATGGAGTCGGTGGACGGCCCCATACGGCGCAGCGGCCAGCGTGAGTAATCGGCAATCGTCACCGGTTCCCCGGTTTGCCAGACGACCCCCGCGATGCCTTCGCCCGGTTGTACCGCTGTCATACCGGCAACGTCGTAGACTCCACTGCCGGTCATAAACTCGAGCCGCGCACCATCCTCTGAGACGAGGGCGACGAAGCCATGCGCGGTTTCGAGCAGTTCACCGGCCCGACGGACGATCGTGTTGAGCACATCCGCCACATCGAGCCGACGCATCAGCCCGAGACTGACATCGTGGAGCGCTTCGAGGTAGGCATGTTGCCGACGCGATTGCCGGTCCGCCAACTCGCGCTCGGTGATGTCCCGGTAGTTGGCGACAATCGCGCGGACATCCGGCTCGTCGAGGAAGTTCGTGTAGGTGATCGCGAGCCAGCGCCATGTGCCGTCCTTATGCCGCACCCGCGCCTCGGTCGTTGCACTCTCGCCGGGCCGGGCTGCGACATCGCGGAAGAGCGCGGAGACCCGGTCGTTGTCATCGGGATGGAAGAGATGATCGCCTCGCAGATTGCGATACTCTTCCGGCGTGTAGCCGAGCACATTGGTCGTCGAAGGACTGATGTAGGTGCGTTGCAGCGCCGCGTCGAAGAGGACGATCGCGTCGGCGCTCCGCTCGATCATCGCCTGGAAGCGGCGCTCGCCCGCCCGTACTTGCGCCTCGGCGCGGCGGCGCTCCGCCAGTTCCTGCTGCGCCGCCGTGTGCAGCCGGGCGTTCTGGAGCGCGATGGAGGCAAGGGCGGCGAAGCGCGCGAGGAGATCGACGTCCGCGTCGTCGAAGGCCCGTTCCCCGCGCTCCGCGCCGAGGCCGAGCACCCCGACGACCGTGTCGCCCGCGATCAACGGGGCAGCGGCCACCGCGTGATAGATGTTGCGCCGGTCGTCGGGCAGGCGGTTAGCCCATGCGCCGTAGTCGTTGACTACCAGAGGTTGGCCGGTCGCCCAGACGGTGCCGCCGATGCCCTCGCCGCGCCGCTTGCCCGTGCTGATCGGACTGCGGAACATGCCGAGCCCGACGGCGGGGAGGAGCAGCGCCCCGTCGTCGGTAACCAGTTCGATGTAGCCGTTCGCCGTGCCGATCAGGGCCGCCGCGCGCGCGACGATCGCCTCGAGCGCCGCCGTCAAGTCGAGTTGATGAAGCAACTCCAGGCTCGTCTCGTGGAGCGCGGTATAGTAGCCATTCTGCCGTTGGAGGAGTTCCTCGGCGCGCTTCTGCGCGGTGATGTCGCGGTTGATGGTCAAGATCGCCTGCTTCCCCGCGTACTCCACCACGGATGCCTGCGCGCCGATATCGATCCGCGTGCCATCCGGTCGTTGTTGCACGAAGGAGAAAGCGCGGCGTGGCGTCGCATCCCCGTCCGCGAGCAATTCGTGGATCGACCGCGCCGCACGGTCGGGGTCGGTGGAGAATTCGAGCAGGCTGCGGCCGATCAGCGCGTCGCGCGGCATCCCATACAGTTCTGCTGCGCGCGGATTGGCGTCGAGGATGGCGAGCGTCGCGGGCGCGAAGATGAGCATCGGCTCATTCGCGGCGGCGAAGAGGGCGCGATACTGCGTCTCGGAACGCCGCAATGCCCCCTCCGCCTCCTGGCGGTCGCGATCCTCGCGGCGGAGCAGCCACCATTGGCGCGCCGCGAAGACGACCATCACGATGCCGAGATCCGCCATGGCCGCGAGCGCATCGTCGGTGATCCCCGCGTTCCATCGCCGTAGCGGGGCAAGGAAGAAGTCGATGAGCGCAAAGCGCCGCTCGATCAGCAGCGCGAGGCTGACGAGGAGGGCCACGACGACGAGGGCGCGGAGCGTGCGCGGTGCCCGGCGATGCGAGGGGAGCAGCATATCCTCTATCCTTCTTCTCACCACAGCCGGAGGACCATGAGGATAAATTTAGTCCATAGGTCAATCATCTCTCCTATTTATCGGTTCAGAACGCTGTTTTGTGACGGGGTGCGGGCCACCAAAGGCAATCGGGCGACAGGCGGAAAGTGCGGAGAGGTATCTGGCCACCCTTTCCGCTCCGTGCAATCGCACGAACCAACATGCGGCGATGGGCCGTGATTCGGCCTACGTCGGGATGGTTACGGTTCGTGCGGCGACCATCGCGGCGAGGCCCTGCGCGAGGGTGTACTCGGGCCACCACAAGCCCTGCCGGATGATGCGCTCGTTCGAGAGGCGTGAGATGCGCACGTCGCCGGCACGGGCCGGGGCGTACTCAATCGTCGGCGTGACGCCGAGCGCCTGCCCGACCTGCCGGGCGAGGTCGTTGACGGTTGTCTCCACGCCGCTCGCCACATTCCAGATGCCCGAGCAGTTCCACGAGAGCGCCGAGCGGACGGCGGCGGCAACGTCCGCGACGAAGACGAAGTCGCGCACCTGCTCGCCGTCGCCGTTGATAACCAGCGGCTCATGACGTGTGAGGCGGTCGACGAAGGTGGCAATCACGCCGCCATCCGTCCCGGCGCGCTGACGCGGCCCGTAGACATTCGCGGGCCGGAGGATGGCATAGGAGAGACCGTTGAGCGCGACATACGACTCCGCCGCCAGTTTGTGGATACCATAGGGGCTCAGAGGGGCGGGCAACGTCGTCTCGTCCGCGCGGGCGGTCGTGTCGCCGTAGACCGCACCGCCGGAGGAGAAGAAGACGACGCGACGGACGTGCGTCTCTTTCGCGCAGCGGAGCACATTCTCCGTGCCGATCATGTTGACGAGCCGGTCGAAGCCGGGGTTCGCCACCGAGCGTGGCACCGAGGTCTGGGCGGCGCAGTGGATCACCGCATCGAAGGCGCCGACCGCGAAGACCGCCAGCAGATCGGGATCGGTGATATTGCAGTGGACGAAATCGACCTCGTCCGGCAGATTGGCGCGCTCGCCGCCGGAGAGGTCGTCCACGACGGTGACGTACCAGCCGTCGTGCAGGAGCGCTTCGACGACGTGGCTGCCAATAAAACCGGCGCCACCGGTGACGAGAACATTGCGCTGATTGCCCGTTTGCATTGTGTTAATTTCCCTTCGTCGGCGGGAGGCCGAGCATTTCGGAGACCGTGACGAACCGATAACCGCGCCCTTTGAGCGTTTGAATAATCGTGCGCACCGCCTCGACCTGCTGGCTGCGGTCCGTGCCGAGGCGGGCGTTGTCGCCATCATGGAGGAGAATGATGGAGCCAGGCTGAACACCGTCCACCGTCCGCATGACAATATTGTTCACTCCCGGCTCGGCCCAGTCATTTGCCTCAACATCCCAGCCGATCGCTCGCAAGCCGTGTTCCGCCACCGCACGCAGCGACCACGGCGTATGGAAGCCGTTCGGCGCGCGGTAGAGGCGGGGCAACGTGCCGGTAATGCCCCGCAAAATGTCATTTGTCCGCGCCGCGTCGTTGTAGCCGAGGTCGAGCAGCGTGTCCCGCTTCCGGTGACGATAGGAGTGGTTGCCGATATCGTTCCCCTCGGCGGCGATGCGACGGACGGTCGCCGGCTCGCGCTCGGCGTTGATGCCGACGCAGAAGAAGGTCGCGTGGACGCTCTCCTGCTTCAGCACATCGAGGATCTGCCCGGTGTACGGATCGTTCGGCCCGTCATCGAAGGTCAGCGCGACGACCTTCTCCGTGCGCGGCCCGTGCGTGTAGATGTCACCGAAGAGTTGCGACGACGGCGTCCGCGCCGCGTAGCAGCCATAGGCGAGCGGCGCGAGAACGACGAGCGCCATCACCCATCCGAAGCGCGTGCGCGGCGTCAACAGCCCGTGCGAAGGCGCGCGCCGCGACCGGGCGCGCACGGTCATGTGGCGGGGCATTGTTCCTCACCCCCGGCCCCTCTCCATCGCCTATCGAGCACGATACAATCAGTTCCATGCAGCGATGGAGAGGGGAGAAATCCACGCGGTATTGCTTCGCTATATTGCTCTCCCTCTCCATCGCTGTACGAACGATTGCTGTGCCCCGATCTTTGGGCGATGGAGAGGGGGTCGGGGAGTGAGGCTTCACCGTTACGCACCTGCCGCACGTCGTAAATGACGTAACGCTGGGCCGGGTCGCGGTAGACGGCGTGGGCGAGGTCGCGCTGTGTCAGGGCGTCGAGGAGTTGCTGCTCGTTGGTGTGGTATTGGGCGAGGTAGCCGCGCTCGATGGAGACGTAGTCGATCTGCTTGGTGGCGAGGAAGTCCCGGTACTCGCCCTCCGTCCACGAGCGGCGAAACATGCTCTCGGAGAAGAACTCGTTGGCGAGGCGCGCACCGTGACGGAGGAAGTAGTACTGCCCGTCCTCGTACTGGTTCGGTTCCATTACGCGGTAGGTCGCATGGGCATCGAATTGGTCGGAAGCGAAGTAGGGAGCGTACATGTCGTGCGACTGCCGGAAAAGCCCGCCATAGTCGCCCTGCGCGTAGCCGAACGCGCCGTTGACGATGAAGAGGGTGAAGGTCAGCCCGGCGATCCAGACGGCGAAGATTGGCCGGTACCAGCGGCGGACGTAGATGACGAGGGCGGTGGCGAGGAAGGGAAAGACGAGCACCGTCGCACGGCGCACCAAGCCGTCCGCGATGGACGAGACGATCACGCGCAGCGAGTTCTCGGACAGCGCGGGCGTCCCCCGCGCGAGAAGGAGAGCGGGCAGGCTGGCGATGCCCGCGATCAGGCCCATAACGAAGAAGCGCCTTCGCCGCGCCGGCTCGGTGAGGAAATGCACCGCGAGGTAGCAGAGTGCGCCGATGCCGCCCGCCAGCGGGTGCGTCGTGATGCAGAGCCAGAGCAGCACGCCCGCCGCGACATCCCACCGGCGGTCGAGCGCGACGACGAACAGGAAGAAGAAAAAGGCCGACCAGAGAAAGGGGAATTGAAAGGCGAGCACGCCATCGAGATAGAACGGATTGAGCAGGAAAAGCAGCATCACCCACGGATCGCGCATCACGGGCCGGGCCACGCAGGCGGCGGCGGGCGTGCCGACAGCGGCAATCACCATCAGGAACGTCACACCCCAGGTGTGGAAGAGCGGCCAGATCAGCGCGCCGAGCAGCCACGGCGTCAGGGCATACGGGAAGGTCACGGCCCGCCCATCGTCGAGCACGCCGATCGTGCGCGAGATGCCGTGGCCGCTCCACAGGCGATCCTGGATGAACCAGACGTGCGCGTAGACACTCATGGAGTCATCGCCTAAAAAAATGCGCTTGACCGCCACGAGCAGGAGCGTGAGCAAGAGCAGGGCGAAGACGAAGCCGGGCAGCCACGGCGCCCACCGCTCCTTGATCCCCGCCGGGCGCGCGCGCTGCGTCATCACCCGCCACCATGCCAGCGGCATGGCGATCAGGTCGATAATGACATCCTTCATACGCGTATTGGAGCGGTAGACGGGCACGGGCACGAGATGGTTATTGCCCAGTTTGTAGCCGAGGCGGGGAAGGATCATCGCCAGTTCGACCGTCTCGCTGTAGCGGTAGCCCTCGTAGTAGCGCGTCGCCTCGCCGAGCGGCCCGGCGCGGAAGACGCGGTAGCCGGACTCGACATCGTAGAACCGCTGCCCGCTCCAAAGCGTTGCCCAGGCGGACATCAGCCAGTTGCCGACTTTCTTATACGCCGGGTAGAGCGAAAAATCGCGCCGCGCCATCAGGCCGTCCAGCCCGCCCCGCTCCAACGCCGCGACGAGCGCGGTGACGTCGTCCGGGTCGTGCTGGCCGTCCGCATCCACCGTCAGAATGAGGTCGCCCGCATCGAGCCGACCGGCGGCAACCTCCGCGCGGACGAAGCGGAAGGCCGCGCCGTACCCCGCCGAGAGGCCGCGATTGGCGTCGAAGGCGATCAACGAGGCGTGCGGCTTGTCGGTGATCCAGCGCGTGACGATGGCGCGCGTCTCATCCCGGCTGCCATCATCGACGATAATCAGGCCGTCCACCATCGGATAGAGCCGTGTCAGGACGCCCTCGACGGTCGGCGCTTCGTTGTAGGCGGGCACGACCGCGATCAGCCGCTGCTCCACCGTGCGCGATGCGCCGCTTCCCGACGGCACAGCGAGCGTCCGGGGCGCTCCCCACGCGCCATGAATACGAAGGTCGTCCACATCACTGTGAACGCGCCGTCCGAACATCGCGTTCCTTCCCACTCCCTCACCAATCGGTCGCACCGAACGATGACGATTCTCTCGCCATCCCCTGTCCGATCCTTCTCAGCATATGCGGTGGAACATGACGCAGGGATGAATCCGGGTGAGCCGGAGATTCGTCCGTTTTTGAGACTCAGATTTCCTCCTTGAATGGCTTCTCCACCGTAGGTCTTAGTTGCTTCCAGATGATCTCCTCAATCGGTTTCTGGTCATAGAGGGCGAACAGAAGAGGTGTCATCTGTCCGTGCTTGACCGCCTCCAGGGCGAAATCCTTCCGGGTCTCAGATCGTGCCGAGAGGTCAGCAAGCACGCTCTCGGCAGATGTAAGACGAGCGGCATACTCGCTTTCAAGAGTTCGTTTGGTAGCATCGGCCCATTGGTAAAACTCGTCCGGAACATGTTTCAAGAGGTCATCAAACGACTGGTGATTACGCAGAAAGTCCCAGATTGTCCGGGCATTCACGCCAGTTACCAATCGATGCAGGCGGACATACTCGGCGAACTTGACCTTGAATCGCTGTCCACTGAGAAAGGAGACGACAAAGCCCTCGCTGTTTGCTTTCTCCATCGCAGTTAGCTGGTCAAAGTCTCGAATGCCGTCGTATTTGGTTACGACAGGAATAGGTCCCGCGATCGAGCGGAGTTCGTCATACGAGATTTCCTTCCCGCTTTCAGTATGAATGGCTGCGAGTACAATCACATCCTCCATACTGCCATAGTCTACGATGATACGATTTTCTGGATAGATGATCTCAAACAGGTACGTGTAGGCACGCGCGAAGGGGACGCCCCCATATTTGGATCGTAAGAGGTGCGTTCCCTTCTGCGCCTGATCGGATACGAACGACCCCCGTGTCGCAAGGGTCGGCTGTCCATCGCCATCGAAGTAGAGAATACCGAGAGAACCATCGAGCTTCTCCGTGACGATGAACTCCTCGGCGGGAATTTGGGCGCCGTGAGCAACCATCTCGTCATAGTTGAAGAACTTAGGGAATGGACGGGCAATGACATTACGCTCGCCATCCAGGATCAAGCCGCGGCAAGTGAGCGTCTCATTGTTCCAGACGCGCTCGTACTGTGCTTTATCCGCGTAGTTGTAAATGTACAGGTCAAGCTTCGGATGCTTCTGTACACTGATATATCGCTGCTCGATCATGCGATGAAGATTCTCAAAGTCAATCATCGTTCCTCCATGAGCAATTTCTGTAAAGACTGGATCCCTGCTTTCCCTTGCTGTGGCAGGCTAAAGCCCGTCACCACCATGCTCCCTCATCTCGGTGAGCCGTTACGGCGCGATGAGCAACCGTGCGCCTCACCACTCGCGGGATTTCCGCAACTCCTCCACATGGTGCGTCTCGTGGCCCGCGAGAATGTACGCGAGGGCGCGCGCGCTGATCGCATTGCCGTCCGCCGTCCCCATCCGCGGCCATGCCGCCGCATCCAGGCCGCGCAGGAGCGCTACGGTGGCCTGGCGCACCGCCACATACTCACCGACGACATCGGCGAGCGAGCGCGATTCGAAGCCCGCCGCCGGCACGTATGCTTCGAGGTCGGCGCCGGGGAGGGGCGTCGGATCGTTGCGGGCGATGCGGAGCGCCCGGTAGGAGAAAATGCGCTCGCTATCGGCCAGATGCCCGACGATTTCGATCACGCTCCATTCCTTCGGCGCGGGTCGCCATCGCGCCTGCTCCGGGCTGAATGGCGCGAAGAACGCGGCCGTCTCCGCGATCTGGCGCTCGAAGATTTCTCCAAGGTCGCCATCCGGCACGCGACGGATATACGGCTCGTAGTAGGGCAGATATTCCCCGGCAGCCGGTCGACCAGGATTGACAGCGGTCATTTCAGACTCCCCTCCCGAACACTTGAACACGCCATCCGCACGTATGACCCCATCGTAGCAGCGGTCAGAGGTATATGTCGAAACGTGTTGCAGCGATGGTCGCTGCGCCATTTCATCTCCCATTCATGGTCCGTATGCCATGATCGCACCCAAGCGCGGGAGGAAGTTTACGGCCCGCGTGAAGGGAAGAGCAAAAAGGAAGGGTGGGGCACAACGGATGAAAGTACCTGCGGCGAGTATTTACTTCCCGCCGGAAGATCGTGCGGCGATCCTCAGCCAGATCGATGAAATCCTCCAGACCGGCCAGTTAACGCTCGGCAAGTACGGGCGGCAGTTCGAGGAGCAGTTCGCGGCGAAGATCGGTGTCAAGCACGCCGTCGCCGTCTCCAGCGGCACGAGCGCCATCGAGATCCCGCTCCGCGCGCTCGGCGTCGAGGGCAAGGAAGTACTCGTCCCGACCAATACCTTCTTCGCCACCCCCGCCGCCGTCCTCCACGCGGGCGGGCGCGTGCGCTTCATCGACACCGACCCCACGACCTTGTCCGTGGACGTGGATCACCTGCGCGCCTCCATCGGGCCGGAGACGGCGGGCGTGATCGTCGTCCATATCGGCGGCATCGTCACGCCACACATGGACGCGATTCGCGCCCTCTGTGATCAGCACGGCGTCTGGCTCTTCGAGGACGCGGCCCACGCGCAGGGCAGTACGCTCGCCGGACGCAGCGCCGGGACGTGGGGTGATGCCGCCTCGTTCTCCTTCTATCCGACGAAGGTGATGACCTCCGGCGAGGGCGGTATGATCGTCACGAACGACGATCGCCTCGCCGAGGAGTCGCGCATCTACCGCGACCAGGGCAAGGCGGGCTTCCTGACGAACTTCCATACGCGCCTCGGCAACAACTGGCGGATGTCCGAAGTCCATGCCGTGATCGGCCTCTCGCAACTGGGGAGGCTGGACGAATTCATCGCCCACCGCAACCACATTGCGGATATGTACGATGAGGGATTGCCCGGCCTGCCGGACCTGACACCCATCCGCCCGCCGGAGAACGGCGTCTCCTGCGACTACAAGTATCCCGTGCTGCTCCCCGCCGGTATCGATCGCGCGGCGTTCAAGCAGCGGCTGCGCGAGGAGTGGGAAGTCGCCTGCTCCGGCGAGGTCTACGACGTGCCCTGCCACGAGCAGCCCGTCTTCGCCGAATGGAAAACCGAATCGTTGCCCAATGCGGAAGATGTCTGCGGCCGGCATCTCTGCCTGCCGATCTCCGCCACGATGACGGACGATCAGGCGCGGCACGTCCTCACCGCCCTCGCGGCAGTATTGAGCGAGCAAGCGGTAAGTTCGCAGTTCGAGGTTCGGGGTTCGAGGTAAACACTTCCTCGAACCTCGAACCTCGAACGCATTTTTAGAAGGTAGGAACATCGTGCAATACGTTCTGGTCACGGGTGCGGGCGGTTTCATCGGGTCGCATGTGGTGGATGCGCTGATGGGCGCGGGGAAAGACGTCACGGCGCTCGATTTCCCTGGGGTGCGAATGCATCGAAGCGACCTGCCGTTCACTCCGGCGACGATTGATGATGTGGACGCCCTCACTGCCGCCTTCGATGGACAAGAGGCGATCTTCCACCTCGCCGCCGTCTCGAATGTCAACCATGCGTTCAATGATCCGATTGGCTGCGTGCGCACCAATGTCCTCGGCACGGCGAATGTGCTTGAGGCGGCACGGCGGGCGGGCGTGGAGCGGGTGATCCTCGCCTCCACCGTCTGGGTCTACAACGCCGCCCCCGCCGATGCACCCGAGCCGCTGACCGAGGAGACCGCGCTCGCCGCCAACGCGACGCACCATGTCTACACCTCCTCGAAGATCTCCGGGGAGATGTTGCTCGCGGACTGGAGCCACCTCTACGGCATCCCGTACACCGTGCTCCGCTACGGCATCCCCTACGGCCCCCGGATGCGCGACGAACTGGTGATCGCCAAATTCCTCGGCAAGGCGCTGCGCGGCGAGCCGCTCACCGTCGGCCACGCGAGCCGCCACTTCCTCTATGTCGGCGACCTCGCCCGCGCCCACGTCCTCGCGCTCGGGGAAGTGGCGCAGAACCAGACGTACAACATCGAAGGCCCGGAGACGATCACCATTCGTCAGGTGGCCGACGTGGTGCGCGGCCTCGTCGGCGCGGACGTGACGATTGAGGAGCAGCCGGGTCGCCCCGGCGATTACCGCGACCGGGTCATCTCTGCCGCGAAGGCGAAGTGCGACCTCGGCTGGGAGCCGGAAGTCCCCTTCACCGAGGGAATGCGCCGCACCTACGACTGGTTCCGCGCCCAGCAGCACGCCATCGCGCCGCAGATGGCCGTCGCGGCAGGAACCTAGCCGTCGATGGCTACCCTGTCGTCGCGGGACGCCCCTAACCCCCCAACCCCCTTCCCCAGTGGGGAAGGGGGAGCAAATGCTTCTTGGATCAAGGGCGATGATATTTCCGGCATAACTGTCCCTACAGCTCCCCCTTCCCCATTGGGGAGGGGGGTTGGGGGGTTAGGGCTCCCCTGGCGCGCCATCGGCATTCTCGGCCTCGTCACGCTCGTCGCCGTCCTCGCGCTGGCCCGTGCGGGCGAATTGAGCGCCGTCCTGGGGGCGCTCCGGGGTGCGGACCCGCGCTGGCTGCTGCTCGCCACGCTCGCGCAGGCGCTCCCCTATCTCGCGCTGACGCGCATCTATGCGTCGCTCTTCGGTCAGCAGGGGTATCCGCAGCCGGTGAGATTGCTCGCCCGCGTCGCGACGGTCGTGCTGACGATCAACCGCGTCCTGCCGACGATGGGCGTGACGAGCAGCGTCTATCTCGTGACGACGCTACGGCGGCGGAAGATCCCGGAGGGGCGCATCCTCGTCGTCCATACGATGGAGATCGTCTCCTATACGGTCGCCTTCGCGATCGTGACGACGTGGGGCGTCCTCGTCTTCGTGACGCGCAGTGCGATTGAGCAGGTGGAAATCCTCGTTCCGGTCGTGCTCGCGCTGGCGGGGGCGTTCTTCGGGCTGCGCTGGCTGCGGCGGCGGGGTCTGAAGCCGATGCTCGTCCGGTGGGCGTTGGCGGGCAATCGCGTCATCGGCCGGATCATGCCAATCCGCGCCCTGCGCATCACCGAGGCGCGCATCGAGCGGTTCATCGACGAAGTCTGGCACGGCGCGCGTCTGGCGGCGACCCGGCCCGACTGGTTCGTGCGCGCGGTGCTCTGGCAACTCGCCTCATTGGGCGGCGACTGCCTCACGATCGGCTTCGCGCTCGCCGCCCTCGGCGCCCCGACGCACCTGAACACGATCGTCATCGCTTTCGCGGCGGCGACGGCGCTCTCTGCCATCTCCTTTCTGCCGGGCGGCGCGGGTTCGTTCGAGGCGGCGATGGTCGTCATTCTCGTGCGGCGCGGCATCCCTTTCGAGGCAGCCCTCGCCGCGACGCTTATCTTCCGGGGCCTCACCTTCTGGTTGCCCCTCGCCCTCTCGCCTCTACTGTTCGCCCGCCGCGAGCGTTTGCAACCCGCGCCGCTCTGAGCAACGGTCGGACAGCCTTTACGATGTGCCCCATACCTCTCGCGCGGTTTCCGCGACGAGACGCAGTTTCGCCTCCTGCTCGGCGGCGGTGAGATGGTTTCCCTCCTCGGTCGAGGCGAAGCCACATTGCGGGCTTAAGGCGAGCCGCTCCATCGGCACGAACGCCGCCGCCTCGCCGATGCGCCGTTTCAATTCGTCCTCGCGTTCCAGCGTGCCTTTCTTGGTCGTCACGAGGCCGAGGACGACGGTGCGGTCGTCGGGGACGTGTTGCAGGGGTGCGAAGCCGCCGGAGCGCGCGTCGTCGTATTCGAGCAGGAAGCGTTGGAACCGCGTGCGCCGGAAGATTTGGGCGGCGATCGGGTCGTAGCCGCCGCTCGCGTAGAACTTGCTCTGGTTGTTGCCCCGGCAGAGATGGATGCCGAACTCGATGCCGGGGTGGTCGCCGATCACGGCATTATCGAGTTCGATGCAGCGGTCGAGCAGACGATCCGGGTCGTTGCCGCGCTGCCGGTACCCCTCGCGGATGGCGGGGTCGATCAGCGCGGCGTATTGCGGCGCGTCCACTTGAATATAGGTGCAGCCGAGGCGGATCAGTTCGTCCACCTCGGCACGCAGGATGTCCACGACATCGGCGAGATAGGCGTCGATCGTCGCGTAGGCGCCCTTCGATTTCTCCGGGTCGTAATAGGCCGCCGCCTGCTGCGCGCTGATCAGTGTCACCTTGGCCGCGCAGTCGGTGCGTGCCCGCAGATAGGTGAACTCCTCCGCGCAGAGGTGACGGCGGCGCTTCAGGTGGGAGACGACGACGGGCCGCTGGAGAACCAACTCGTTGCCCTGCTCGTCCCGGAAGGGGATCGCCCAGCCGCCGGACTTGTCGAACCCCTCGATGGCGTCGATGAAGTGCCCGTAGAAGGCGAAGCGCCGCATCTCGCCGTCCGTGACCACATCGAGCCCCGCCTCGACTTGCAGGGCGATTGCCTCGTCCACGGCGCGATCCTCGATCCGCTTGAACGCCGCGTCGCCGATCTCTCCCGCCGTGTGCCGCTCGCGGGCCTCCTTCAGGTACGCCGGGCGCAGCAGGCTCCCCACCACGTCACTTCGATATGTTGCCATCATCGACCTCCTGCCTATGGGAATGACCGTTTACCTCTCTCATCGGGCTCTCGGTGGACGGATCAGCCTCGCCAGTATACGCTCCGATGATGAGCGGTGATGCGGCAGATGGTCTCGCCTCCTACGACCTGACACAACCGGTCGAGATATTCGCCTTGTCGGGCGCGGTCGGCATCAACAACCACGTCCGGGGCGTGCGCACCGGCGCGGGAGATTTTGCCTGGAAGACCTATCTCAGCCATCGCGATCCGGCGACGATCCGCTATGAGCATCGTCTTCTCGCGTGGCTGGCCGGGCAGTCGCTCCCGTTCGCGACCCCGTTGCCCGTGCCGACGCGGTCGGGCGACACGCTCTCGCCGACGCCAGATGGCACGAGATGGCAGGCGCTCTTTGCCTGGCTTCCCGGCGCGCATCTCGACCGCGACGATCCGGCGCTCATCAAGGCGTTCGGGGCCGCACTTGGTGAACTGCACGGTGCATTGGCGCGCTACCCATCGGAGCGTCGCCCCGGTTTCGACGATTACGCCGCGCTCAATCATCTTCATCCGAACATACCCGATTCATTCGCTTTAACGCCCGCGCACCTGGGCGCCCCGCCGACGGACGCGAATACCGCCCTGCTGGCGTGGTGGCGCGAGACGCTCAATACCTTGCGCGTATTCATCGACGGCCCATACCGCACCCTACCCCGGCAGGTGATCCACGGCGATGTCACGCCGGGTAATGCATTCGCAGACGGTGGAGAGATCACGGCGCTGTTCGACTTTGAGTTCGCCACATCGGACGTGCGGGCGATCGACGTAGCGAGCGGACTGGTCTTCACGATGCGCATCTGGGAACGCGACGCGCCGACCGCGCTCCTGATGGCCCGCCGGTTCCGTGATGGGTACGCACGCCGGAGCAAATTGACGACGGCGGAGATTGCCGCATTGCCGGAACTCATGCTCCTGCGCGATGTCGTCGGGGCGATCTGGTGGTTGGGGAGGGACCTCGCGGCGGGCGACACGCGCGGGAGCGTGGAGCGGATTGTCGAGGTGCAGAGACGGGCGCGCTGGCTCGCCCGCCACGCAGCGGCATTCCGCGATGCGGTTCGATGAGCGATATCCGGGCAAACGAAGCCAGGGACACGCCCAGCGCCCATGTGCAGTAGCCGTGGCAAAAAGGTGGTCAGGGTTTTGTCGATTTGATCGGTCACCGAACGACCATCTTGTGCTGGCAGGTGTTCGACGACATCGGAGAGGCCGGCGCCCATTGGTCTCGAGGAAAGGAACGATATGGATACTGTACACGAAACCGTCACGGCCAAAGACGGCACAATCATTGCCTATGACCGGCAGGGCGAAGGCCCCGCTGCTATCCTGATCGCGGGCGCACTTTGCGCCCGGTTATCCTGGGCCGGACCGGCGCTCGCCCAACTCCTCGCGCCCCATTGCACCGTCTACAACTATGACCGCCGTGGACGGGGAGACAGTGGGGATACTGCGCCCTATGCGGTCGAGCGGGAGATCGAAGATCTTGATGCGCTCATCGACGAAGCCGGCGGGTCGGCGTACCTCTTCGGCCATTCTTCCGGGGCGGCCCTGGCGCTGGAAGCGGCCATAACGCTCGGCGATAAAGTGAAGAAGCTTGCGATGTACGATGCGCCGTACAACGATGATCCTACGGCCCAACGAGCATGGCGAGAATATAACCGGCGACTCACAGAGCTGTTAGCCGCTGATCGTCGAGGCGATGCTGTCGCGCTGTTTATGCAATATGTCGGAACGCCGACCGACGAGATTGCCGCCATGCGCCATGCACCATTCTGGCCAGCGTTGGAAGCCATCGCACCGACGCTCGCGTACGACCACACTGCGCTCCTCGGCGAAGGCGGCTCCGTACCCACCAAACGAGCAGCCGGAGTACGAGTGCCCGCACTTGTTCTGACTGGCGGCGAGAGTTATCCCTTTATGCATGACACGGCGCGCACGCTCAGCCAAGCGATGCCGCAGGCGCAGATCCGTACCCTGGAAGGTCAGGCGCACAACGTAAATGTCGAGGTGCTCGCGCCCGTGCTGGTCGCGTTCTTCCGGGCCTGATACGACGTCCGGTGTTGTCTATCCCGCACAGTGCCGGACTGCGAACGACCGAGCGGCGAATCCGGCACTGGAGCAACCGTATGTCGAGTCTCGAGCGCGGACGGTAGGTATTTGCCAGGTGAAGTGCAAACCCGCTCCGGGTATGTCTTGGCCAGGTGCAATCCGGGTATATCGCGCTCCGGCGACAGAGCAGAGCGCCGCATGGGTCATCTCCGGTCGGAGCGCACCACTTCCCGCACGGTCGTTGTAGTAGACGCACGCTCACTGTGGTTGTACGCTCCGGCGATGAAGCCTGTCGCGCCATTACCCCGCATCGTATGGATATGTTGTCTCCTCAGCGTCCTCCTGACCGGGTGTGCGCGGGGCGCCGCCGCATCGACGGCGACCGCCTCGCCCATCGCGCCGAAGACGCTCCCGCTGATCGGGGTGAGCCTGCCGAATGTCGCCTCGACGGATGTGACGCTGATTCAAAAAGCGTTGGCAGACAACCAGCGCAAGAACGATGTCTCGCTCATCTATCGCTCGGCGGACGGCACGGCGGAGAAGCAGACATCCGATATCGCGGACCTCGTGCGGCTCGACATCGTCGGGTTGATCGTGATGCCGGTGGACGCCACGCTCGTCGGGCCGCCGATCGCGGCGGCGCGCGCCAAGGGTATCCCCGTTGTCGCCATCGACACCCCGCCGGTCGGGACGGCGGTGGACGCGCTTGTCCGCCCGGATGAGCGGGCGAGCGGCCGGGAAGCGGCGAAGTACGTCACGGACAAAGCAGCCGTCAAAGGCCCGACGCTGATCCTCGCGCCGAATGACGCGCTGGGCGCCGACTTCGCCGCCGGGGTGCAAGAAGGGCTCGCGAAGCTGCCTGCCGCCGTCCAGACCGCCGTGATCGCGGGCACGAGCGACGTACCGGGCAGTGTCATCGCGGCGGTGCGCGAGCAGGAAATACGGACGATTATCGCTGGCGATGACGCGCTCGCGCTCGCCGCCGTTGCCACCCTCAAGGGCGCGGGCTTGCTCGACGGCGTGGAGGTCATCGGCCACGGCGGCACGCGGGACGCCATCCGCGCGGTACTGGACGGCACCCTGACCGGTGATGTGGACCGCCGCCCGCAGGACCTCGGCGTCGCGGCAGTCGGCGATATCGCCGCACTGGTCCGCAAGAAGCAGCCGTCGTCCGACCTCATCGTGCGGATCAACGGGATCGATATCTCCGTCACCGCCGTGCCCGGTCGCCTCATTACCCGCGATAACGCGCGCGATATGCAGGAACGCTGGCCCGACCTCATCTACACCCTACCTGCTACGCCAACTCCTGCTGCGAAACCCTGAGTACGCGTTCCACATGAAACCACTTGGAGAGAAAACCCTCTCAGCGCGATTTCAGGCCGCGCTCAGATGAGTCTCAGCGATCCGGCGGATGATGAGTGCAATGGTTGAACTGTTTTTTTCTCTCCATTATCCGTCCGGTTGCCGCGCCGTCTCCTCCGTGGCGCACGCGACCGATGGACGGCCTCACTCGGGAGCGGCACTGATGCCGCTCCCGTTTCCTGTCCTACTCCCGTCAGCGCGTGTGCTGAGCGAGCGACGCGAGGAGCGTTTCGGTCGTTACCACGGTGGCGAACTCGCCATGGAGGCTGGCGAGGGAGACGGCATGAATCAACTCGGCGGTATAGTGTGCGCCGTCCGGGCCGATCCGGTCAAACGTCGCCGTCGCGTCCGAGACGATGAAGGTGGTGAAGTCGAGGTTGCCCGCCATGCGCGTCGTCGTTTCGACGCAGTGATTGGTGGTCAGGCCGGTGACAACGACCGTGGTGCATCCGAGCCGACGGAGGCGCTCCTCCAGATCGGTGCCGATGAAGGCGCTATTCACCTCCTTCGTGAGCAGAGGCTCGCCCGGCAGCGGCCGGACGATCTCCTTCAGGTCGAACCCCCGCTGGCCGGGGCAGAGCGGCGAGGTCGCGAGCCGGGAGCGATGCTGGATGTGGAAGATCGGCCGGTGGGTGCGGCGCCAGGCGGCGAGGAGGCGCCCGATATTCGCTTCCGCGTCCGGGTTGTTGCGGCGCCCCCACACGGGGTCGTCCAAGCCCTGCTGCACATCGACGACGATCAGCGCCGCCGTCTCGGGCAGCGGCGGGAGATCCATCGCGTCGCTTTCTATCATGTGTTCCCTCCTTCGCGCGCGGCGGCACGCCTGGCGAGACTTTTGCGCAGGCCCGCCGCGAGGAGCGGGCAGGCGGCGAGCGCGGCGACCTCCGGGTCGGCCCGGTCATGGATCATCGCGTTGACGCGGGAGATCGTCCACATCGGATAGGGACGATCCAGCAGGACGACCGGCTGCCTCGCCTCGACATACCCTTCGCTGAGGACGCGCAGGTACCAGCCGGTGCGCCCGCTCGCCAGTACCCGCGCGGTCAGGTCCTCAATCCGCCAGCGGCGGGCGATCTTCCAGCACGGCCCGCGCGGCTGCGAGACCTGCGCGCGCACCTCGCCGATCTGATAGGTGTCCCCGATGCAGACGGTCTCCTCCGCGAGTCCGGCAATGGTGAAGTTCTCCCCGAAGCCGCCATGCGGGAAGTCTGGGCGCTCCAGTTCGGCGCGCCAGTCGGGATAATGGCTCGCAGCGTAGCAGAGGGCGGCCTTGTCCGGGCCGCCGTGGTTTTTCGTGTCCGCCTGCTGGTTACCCGCGAGGTTTTCCCGACCGAACCAGACGCGCCCATCGACGGGCTGCTTAGCGAAGCTCGTCACCCACGCGCGGTCCATCTCGTCCGCCGCGCCCTCCGTCCCGTACGGCGTCGGCATACCTACCTGAATCGAACAAATCACCGGGTCATCGGTCGGCATCGTCACCCCTTCCACTCGCAATGCTCACGCAACGGCAAATCGAAACCGGGGAGAACCGCAGAGACGCAGAGAGCGCAGAGGACGCCGAGAAATACAAAATAAGATTGGGATGCATTCATGTTCTTTTCTCTCCCCTCTCTGCGATCTCTGTGTTCTCTGTGTCTCTGTGGTTCTCCCCGGTTTGTCTTCCTCCACTATGGAGATGCTGCTCGATCTCCGCCACCGCCTGCGGGGTGTCGCGGAAATGTACTGCACGCATTCCAACCGCCCGTGCCGCCTCAACATTCCGCAGGACGTCATCGACGAAGAGTGCTTCGTCCGGCCGCACACTGAGACGTTCGGCGGCGAGATGATAGATGCGCGCGTCCGGCTTCGCCATCCCCTCCTCGTCGGAGAAGATCATCAGGTCAACGAGGCGATCCAGGCCGTAATGGACGCGCATCGCTTCCCGCGTGCCGGACCATGCGTTGCTCAACGCCGCCATTCGATAGGTGGGGCGGAGCCCATGGAGGAACGCGATGAACGGGTCATTCATCCGCTCCCCCGCGAAGAAATCGCGCCGGAGCGCCTGCACGTCGGCCTCGCTGAGCGACAACCGTGCCGCCATCTCCTCCCATACCTGCGCAGCCGAGACAGCGCCCACGGTCGCCTGCGCAGAGAGATCGGGCCGGAATAGCCCCCGCGCAAAGCCGCCCCGGTCGATGCCGAGCCGGTCTTCCCACGCGCTGTGGGCGGGCGTCTCGTCCCGCAGGAGCAGGACGCCGCCGATGTCGACGAGGATCGCGCGGATGGTCACGATGCGTCCCCTTCGCGCCGTGGCACATCCGGCGTGAAGATGTGCGCGAGCACCGGGCTGACGAACTCACTGGCGAGCGCGTCCATGTGGACCTCGTCCCACCACCGCCCGGCCATCGGCCAGCACGCGCGCCGCCGCCCGAACTCCCGGAAGCCCGCCTTCGTGTACGCCCGCTGCCCAGCAACATTCCACTCCGCAACCGTCAGCGCGACATTGCGCAACCCGAGCGCGGTGAAAGCGTAGTCGAGCATCAGGAGGGTCGTCTCGGTGCCGTATCCTTTGCCGCGCGCGTCCGCCTCGCCGATGAAGATGCCGAACTCCGCCCGCCCGTTGCGGTAATTAATGTCAAAGAGGCCGACGGTGCCGATGGGTCGCGGGTGCCCTCCGGGCAGGATCGCCCGCTCATAGACGGCGAAGTCGACGCTCTGCTCGTCTACTGTATCGCGCTCGTACTGCGCGATCCGCTGGTCGAGCGTCCGCGGGCGCGGCGCGCCGATATTGCGCTGCGCCGCGAAGTCGTTGCTCCAGCGCATGACGAGCGGCAGGAGATCACGATGCATCGGGCCGAGGGCGACCTTCTCCCCGACAATGTTGACGATTGGCTGCTCCATTGGTGGCCCTTCCCCGGTGGCATAGGCTTCTGCCTGCGGTTCAGTGTAGCGCGAAGATGGCACCTTCCCATCCATCCGTAGGGGCGGTGCTCGAACCGCCCTCCCCGGCCTGTCGGCGTCCGTCGCCACCCATCGCGGCAGCAGTATCGCAGCGGAGGGCGGTTCGAGCAC
>JBPCMC010000236.1:0-6413 GCA_051002645.1 Thermomicrobiales bacterium | reverse complement strand
ACGTGCAGCAGAAGTATCCGTACCAGAATCGCACGAAGATCATCGCCCGCTATCGCGGCTACCACGGCTGGACGATGGGCGCGCTCGGCGCGACCGGCCAGTACGCGCGCAAGACGCGCTTCGAGCCCTTGCTGCCCGGCTTCCTGCACGTCCGCCCGCCGGATACCTTCCGCCTCTTCGCGGGGATGACGCCGAGCGAGGCGGCGCACCTGCTGGCTGAGGAATTGGAGCAGGTGATCGAGTTCGAGGGGCCGGAGAGCATCGCCGCCTTCATCGGCGAGCCGATCATCGGCGGCGGCGGCGTGATCGTCCCGCCCGACGAGTACTGGCCGCTCATCCGGGGTGTCTGCGACAAGTACGGCATCCTGCTCATCCAGGACGAGGTGATCACCGGCTTTGGCCGCACCGGGACGATGTTCGGCTGTCAGAACTGGGCGATCGTGCCGGACATCATGACGATGGCGAAGGGCATTTCCAGCGCCTATATCCCCCTCGCCGCCACCGCCGTCACCGACGAGGTTTTTGAAGCCTTCCTCGGTGACCCGAAGGACAATCTGCAGTTCAATCAGTTGAGCACCTACGGCGGCCACCCGGTCGCCTGCGCCGTCGGGCTGGAGAATCTGAATATCATTGAAGAGGACGGCCTGGTCGGGAACGCGGCGGCGATGGGCGACCGGCTGCGTGCCGGACTGCGCGCGGTGCAGGGGCATCGGGATGTCGTCGGCGAGGTGCGCGGCAAGGGGCTACTCGTCGGTATCGAACTCGCCCAGCCGGGCACGACCGACCCGCTCCCCGCCGAGCAGGTGAATCGCGTGATCGCGGCGGCGCAGAAGCGCGGCGTGCTCGTCGGCAAGAACAGCGCGACGGTGCCGCGCCTCGAATGCGTCATCACCCTCTCACCGCCGCTCGTCATCACCGCCGAGGAGATCGACCGCATCGTCGAAGCCCTCGACGCATCCCTCGGCGAAATCGGCTAACCGGGAGAGATTGAACCACAGAGGCACAGAGAACACAGAGAGGGACAGAGAAACGAAACATCTTTCTTCTCTTCTTTCCTCTGTGTTCTCTGTGCCTCTGTGGTTCAATCTCCCGATTATTGGACATTCGCGCGGGCAGGTGCGATACTCGTTTTGTGGACATGGCGATCACCCAGATTGCCGCGGGGGCGGTGCCCCACCTCAGGTGTCCACATCCCAACAACAACCGAATAGATGCAAAAAGACGGCCGGGGAGTAATCCCCGCCGTCTTTCGTTGTGCTACGTGCTACCGCGCGGGCGGTCTTCTCAGTTGACCCGCTCCAGGACGACGACCGGGATCTGGCGGGTCGTCTTCTCCTGATACTCGGCGAAGCCGGGCATCAGCGCCGCCTGGGCGCTGTACAGCCGCTCCCGCTCCGCGCCTTCAACGACCGTCGCCCGCACCTGGAAGGTTTCGTCCGGCATCTCGATCGTCGCCACCGGATTGGCGACCAGATTGTGATACCAGTCGGGGTTGGTCGGCGCGCCGCCCTTGGAGGCGATCACGACAATGTGGTCACCGTCGGTGGTGTAGACCAGTGGCATCGTGCGCGGCTGGCCGCTCTTCGCGCCGGTGCTGGTCAGCAGGAGCAGCGGCCGGCCGGCGAAGTCGCCGGTCACCTTGCCGTTGGTGGCGCGGAACTCCGCGATCAGCGATTGATTGAAATTATTGGGGCTCGTCATGGTTTCTCCTCTTCATACGATGCGGTCGCCCCGCACATCTGCGGACGACCGCGAGCACATCCCATACCACGGGAAGATTACAGGATGAGCAACCGGATAGACGAGCCGTTTATTCCCGCCGCGCGGCCTGTGTGGGCAGCTCGTCGCCCTGCCGATCGTCGCTTTTCTGGTACGCTGCATCCGTAATCAGTCTCTTTCATTCGCGATGTCCCGAGAGCGGAGGATGTGATGGAGTTTCGTGACACGGTCCTGAAGCGGCGCATCGTGCGGAACTTCCGGCCCGATCCGGTCGTGCCGGAAACGCTGGAGCAGATCGTCGCATTGGCGATGCGCGCGCCGAGCGCGGGCTTCTCGCAGGGGCAGGCGTTCGTCATCATCACCGAGGCGGGCCTGCGGGCGGAGCTGGCCGCGCTGTGCGGCGAGGCCGGCTATGTGCGGGGTGGCTTCGATTCGTTCCTCTCTGCCGCGCCCGCGCTGATCGTCGCCTGCACGAGCGAGGAGGCATACCACCGCCGCTACCGTGCCCCCGACAAACTGCGCCCGGACGGTACAGAGATCGCCTGGCCTGTCCCGTATTGGCACATGGATATCGGCTGCGCGGTGATGATCCTGCTGCTCGCGGTGGTGGACGAAGGGTTGGCGGCGGGGTTCGTC
The DNA here is from genome assembly GCA_051002645.1 of Thermomicrobiales bacterium. Classification (GTDB taxonomy): domain Bacteria; phylum Chloroflexota; class Chloroflexia; order Thermomicrobiales; family JALYUS01; genus JALYUS01. The sequence continues at coordinate 4,058 of JBPCMC010000236.1, read as the reverse complement.
GGCGTCACCGACCCCGACGGCGTGCGGGCGCTGCTCACGATCCCGGCGGAGTACCAACCCGTCGGCGTCATCCCCGTCGGCTACGCCGCGCCCGATGTGCCCTCGCCATCGCTCAAGCGCGGCCGCGCCCCACGCGAGCGCGTCATCCATCACGAGCGCTGGCAGATCGCCGAACCGACAGGCAAGAAACAAGCATGAGCCGCCAAGACGCCAAGGACGCCAAGAGGGTAAGGAGAGAACGTGTTTCTTCTCCGCGTTTTCTTGGCGTCCTTGGCGTCTTGGCGGTTGAGAATCGTACCTTTGATGGAGGATGCGCATGATACTTGTCGATAGCCACTGCCACGTCTCGCTCTCGTGGTACGAGCCGGTCGAGACGCTGCTCTTCCAGATGGAGCGGTACGGCGTCAACCATGCCGTACTCGTGCAGATGCAGGGGCAGACGAACAACGACTACCAGTTCGCGTGCGTGCGGCGCTATCCCGGCCGGTTCGCGCCCGTCGTAGTCGTCGATACCGACCGACCGGACGCCCCGGAAGCATTGCACCCCCTCGCGGAGCAGGGCGCGAGCGGCGTGCGCCTCCGCGCGACGACACGCTCGCCGGGCGACGATCCGCTGGCGATCTGGCGCGCGGCGGGCCGCCTGGGACTGGCGGTCAGTTGCTTCGGATCGAGCGCGGAGTTCGCCGCCGAACACTTCGCAGCGTTGGTCGCGTCGCTGCCGGAGGTAAACATCGTCATCGAGCATCTCGGCGGGCACAGCCGCTCCAACGCGGGCGACGACGAGCGCGCCCTGCGGCAACAGGTCTTCGCGCTCGCCCGCTTCCCGAACACGTTCATCAAGATTCCCGGCCTCGGCGAGTTCTGCCAGCGCGCCATGCCCGTTACCGAGCCATTTTCCTTCGTGCAGCCGATTCCGCCCTACCTCCAGGACGCCTACGCCGCCTTCGGCCCGCAGCGGATGATGTGGGGCAGCGATTACCCGCCGGTGGACGCCCGCGAGGGATACGGCAATGCGCTGCACGGCACGATGGCGCAGTTCGCGGACATTAGCGAGGAAGAGCGTACCCTGATCTTCGGCGGCACAGCCAGCGCGGTCTTCCCGCCGCGCGGGTAATCGTTCTCAGTTGCCCATCGGGATGAATTGCTGCGTGAGCGTGTCCACGACGCCGCGATCGGTGATGCGTACGAAGGGGGCGACCGGCAGGGCGAGGCTGGAGATGGCGAGCACGGGCGACGCCCCGCCGAGGCCGAGCGCGCCCGCCCGCGCATTGAAGGCGCGCACCTCCGCCGCGATCGCCTCCACCGGCGCGTCCGACATCAGGCCCGCGACGGGCAGTCGCACTGTCGCGACCACCTCCCCGCCGACCGCGAGCGCGACACCGCCGCCCATCCGGGCGACCTCGCGCACCGCGACCGCCATATCCTCGGCATTGCGCCCCGCGACGATCAGGTTGTGGCTGTCGTGCGCGACGGTGGTGGCGAGCGCGCCGTCCCGCAATGGCAACCCACGCAATAGCGCGAGCGTCGGTGGGTGCGACTGACCGTGGCGCGGCACGACGCTGAGGAGCGTCACGCCGTCCGGGAGCGGGAAGGAGCAATTGCTATCCACGAAGCGCACCGTCACGTCTCCGAGCGAGGTCGTGCGGACCGGGTCGATGTCGATGCACTTCAGCGGCACATCGCCGACCGCACCCGGCATCTGTAGCCGGAAGGTATCGGGGGAGACTGATCCGATGCGCACCGTGTTGCCGAGCGGCGGCGGCGGCGGATCGGCGAACCCCGCGACAAGTCGCCCCTCCCGCGCGACGACCTGCCCGCCCGCGAGAACGATCTCGGCGCGGAAATCGCTGAACGACCGCGCGAGGACGATATCGGCCAGTTTGCCCGGCGCGATGGCGCCGAGGTCGCTAAGGCCGTAGCGCACCGCGCCATTGAGCGTCGCGAAGCGGATCGCCAGCGCCGGATGGACGCCCGCGCCGAGCAGCACGCGCAGGCCGCGATCCATGTGCCCGTGCAGGAGCAGATCGGCGGGGTCGATATCGTCGGTGCAGAGCGCGACATTCCACGGGTCGGGGATCGACCGCAACGCCTCGGCGAGGAAGCCGACGGTGTGGCGAAAGGTATTCTCGCGCCCGTAGACCCACATGCCGAGGCGCAGTTTCTCGACCATCTCCGCCGCGCCGCGCGCCTCGTGGTCGGAATCCACCCCGGCGGCGAGGTAGGCGGACAGTTCCCGCCCGCTGAGGAGGGGCGCGTGCCCCTCCAAATTCTTGCCCGCCGCCAGGCCCGCCTCGGCAATCGCCGCCGTCCGCGCCTCCTGTTTGACAATGCCGGGATAATCCATCAACTCCGCCACGCCGACGACGCGCGGCCAGGCGAGCATCGCCGCCACATCATCGGCATCGAAGGCCGCGCCCGCCGTCTCGATGCGCGGCACCGCCGGGACGGACGATGGCACCGTGACGAAGACGCGCAGCGGCAGCCCCTCGCTGGCGCGCAGCATGTATTCCACACCCGCACGGCCCGTAACATTGCCGATCTCGTGCGGGTCGATCACCACCGTCGTCGTGCCGAAGGGGAGGACGCCGCGCGCGAAATTCGGCGGCGTGACCATCGTCGATTCGATATGGACGTGGGTATCCACGAAGCCGGGCATGGCGATCAGGCCGCGTGCATTGATCTCCTCCCGCCCCGTCAGCCCGAACGCGCCGCCGAAGTCGACCACGGCGATCCGCTCCCCGAAGATGCCGATATCCGCCCGCGCGATCTCGCCCGTATAGACATTGACCATCTCCCCGCCGCGAATAACCAGATCGAGCGACCGGTCCCCCCGCGCCGCCTCCACGAGCGTCTGTCGCGTCAATTCGTACTCCTGACCGTGTCCATGTGCTTCAAGGAGAAATGTCGGTGCGCATGATGTACCATTGATACCATGATCCCGCTCTTTTGCGATTGTAGTGTAACCGGACACATCGAGTGTATGCGGCTCGGGAGCGATAGACCAGCATGAGGCGAAAGCATAAGATCATCTTGATAGAGAAAGAAAAGGTCGCAGTCTCGCTGCCTGATTCGAAGACGGGAGACATGCGCCCACACGCGGTTCGCTTATCGTGCATGGAGGACCTTCGATCAATGATTTCAACGCCCCTGACTCGTGAAGATGAGACGATGCTACGTGAGGCAGTCCATAAACATCGCCCGGAGTACATGGGCCTCGTCGACATGCTTAGCCAGAAACCAATGCCTCTCGCGCAGCGATCTCGTCTCGATCAGGCTTTGCTGTGTGAACTGCAACTGAATGGACATCACCGCGAAGATGCACCAGTGGCGCGTCTGGAAGTGTGGCACTTGAATCTGTGCATCCTTCGCCGCTGCATCCTCGATAAACGTCATCTCGATCTACTTCGGACGCTCGTCAGCAAGTACGACACGTCGTTGCTGCCGCTGCTTGATACCATTGATCAAGCGCAATGGTCTGAGGAGCAGCGTCAGCAACTTGCCCAGCATGTCCGACACGAGTACCGCGATATGGCAGGGGTGGAAGAACGCCGAGTGCTATCTGCGTTTGGTAACCGACTGTGGGAGTTGCGGAGATATGTCTACACGAGCACGCCACTCCATAATGATGATTATGCCTTGCTGCGGGAGACGGTCCAGAAGTGGGATCCCGGAAGTATCGCACTTGTAAATATACTCGAAGCCCAGCCCCCGCAGTATGAAGAGCGGACGAAGATCTACGATGCGATCACCGCTGAGATGCAGGAGACCGGAATCGTCGGCAGAACGACGAATCAGCGCGGAATAGATCTTGATAGGTTGATCGATTACATCGGCTATCTAACAAGATCGAATAAACCCGGAGGCTGGTGATTTTCGGGTGTCAGCGCAGATGGATGTTATGAAACGTACTTAGGATCGTCTCAGGATTCATTCCCTACAGCGACACTTTCTGATCTTCGTGCTATCCTTCCCCTGACAGGAAGAAAGGGGCGGATCATGCAGGCATGCGATGCACAAGCGTTCGAGGTCGCCGCGATCGGCCGGTGGTCGGAAACGCT
>JBPCMC010000235.1:0-4389 GCA_051002645.1 Thermomicrobiales bacterium | reverse complement strand
AGGTACAGAATACCAAAAGAAAGAGCCCCGGTGACCGAAGTCACCGGGGCCAGCAGATTCCGGGAAATCTACTTACGGGGTGGTGCTGTGGAGCAGGTCGAACGGAGCGGATGCCGTTCGTCCCGAGCTGTCTCCACGGGCCGAGAAGAAGTGGTGTCCGACCGGGATCCGGCCATCCACCCCTGCGGGATACGCAATCTGGTAGAGCGCCGCGTCGCCCAAGACCGCTTGCGATTCGATGCTGGAGATCGGGCCAGGGAAGAGCTGGATCACCAGGACCGCGACGCCCGCCGCGTTCGACTTGACTGTCGCGAGGAAGTGCGCCGACTGGTCAGGGAAGGTCTGCCAGAAGGTGACCGTCTCGTTCGGGCGGAAGTTGCGCGCCGTGACGAGCAGGAAGTCGCTGGCGAAGAAGCTCGGCAGTTGCGGGAACGCCGGGTTGGCGACCGCCTGGTTGGCGCCGACGTAGGAGATGGTCAGGTTGCCGAGGGCCGTCTGGCTGCTGATGCCACCGGGCAGCAACAGGAAGGCGCCGGTGTCCACGTAGTTCGACGTGTTGCCACGGCACGAGAACGTGTGCAGGCCGGTCGGGTACTTGCCCGTCAGCAGGTCGAGCTGCATGATCGCGCTGCCGCCGTCATCGGCGGTGATCGTGCTCAGGGAGACGACCGAGCCGTCCGGGTAGGTGTCCCAGAAAGTGACCGCCTCACCGGGAATCAATCCGTTGCAGGCAATGTCGACGTTCGGATTGTCGGAGATCGAGCCGTTGAAGCCGCAGCCGTTGGAAACGTCGGTGGGGCAGAAAGCGGCGACCTGCGGGTCGACCTGCTTGGCGGCATTCTTGTGGCCGACCGTCGTGTAGACAATCAGCGTGCCCGTGCTGGAGCGAGCGAAGTCGTCCGTCGCGCTCTTGGTGATGCTGAAGCTGAAGGTTGCCGTCTGCAGGCTGACGCGACCAATCGCCGTCACCGTATAGCTGCCGTACGGCGGGACCGATGCGGCGAACTCGGCGGGAACGGTGAAGATCGTGCTGATGTAGGACACGCCGTCCGTCGCGCTACCCGTCGTGGACGGGTACGACTGCCCAGCGACGATCGGGCCGAAGCGGAGCCGGAAGGTGAAGCTACCTGTACCATCCGCGAGCACTTCGTCCGTCTGCGTGCAGCAGAGCGGCGCAACATTGCTCACGGTGCTAACGGGGAAGACCCGCCCGTCCGGGAAGGTGATATAGATGCTGACCACTTCACCAGGGCCGAAGCCGTTGCCGATGAAGTCAACTGTGTCGCCGCTGTTCGTGCCGTCCGACAACGTCACGCGCTGCGTCGTTGTTGTCTTATTGCCCTTGAGGGTTGCCCCTGTTGTGTCTGCCGCTACCGGGGCCAGCGCGATGAACGACAGCAGCGTCGCCATAACAACTGTGACACCCAGGAAGCGCACGGATCGCTTTAGACCCACGTTCCTGCCTCCTCTGTCCTTGCGGACCTACCAAACTGTGGGAGATAGAAGACGCTCGAGACGCCTGTGATTTTCTCCCTATACACCATTGAGTTCCACCGTAGCGCTACCGTAGTTTCAATCCTCGTGCTCCATCATCGGTGGTTCGCGAAAACCACCTATACCCCTTTGCTCCCCTATCCTCCTTCCCAATCCGTTCGCAAGCCAATCGGCTGCTATACTTGTCTCCCGATGTCACTCGTCGCCTGGCGATGGCCGGTCGAGCCAGACGATCTCTGGCAGTAAAACGGACGACCTGCGGTTTGGTTGCGCGAAACGACGGGAGGAATCTTCAAATGGCCAATTCGACCACCCATCCGCGCCATATTCTCGGCGTTGCCGACGTGTCGCGCCCCTGGTTGGATGCCCTCTGCGCCCGCGCCGCCGCCATCACCCGTGCGCCCGCCGAGCAGCCACTCGCGGGCCGCATCCTCGCCACCCTTTTCTATGAACCGAGCACGCGCACCCGGCTCTCGTTCGAGGCCGCGATGCTCCGTCTCGGTGGCGGCGTCATCAGCACCGAAAACGCGCGCGAGTTATCATCCGCCGCGAAGGGCGAGAACATCGAGGACACGACGCGCATCGTCGAGGGCTACGCGGATGTCATTGCCGTCCGCTATCACGAGCGCGGCGGCGCGGCGCGGGCTGCTGCCGTCGACCGCATGCCGATCATCAACGCGGGCGACGGGCCAGGCGAGCACCCAACCCAAGCGCTCCTCGACTGGTTCACCTTAGCGCACGAGTTCGGTCACGTAGACGGCCTGCGCGTCGCGCTCGTCGGCGATCTCGCCTATGGCCGCGCAGCGCGCTCCCTGGCGATGCTCCTCGCCCTCGCCCAGGGTGTCTCGCTCGTCTTCGTCGCGCCGCCCGTGACGCCGATGGGCGCGGACGTCAAGGCGTATCTGGACGCGCGTAACGTCCACTGGGAGGAGTCTTCCGACCTGCGGAGCGTCGTGGCGAATGTCGATGCGATCTATATGACGCGCGTCCAGAAGGAACGCTTCGGGGACGATCTCGATGCCTATCAAGCGGCGCGCATCTATAACTTCTCGACCGATCTGCTGGGTGCGCTTGCGCCACACGCCCGCATCCTGCACCCACTGCCGCGGATCGACGAAATCGCGCCGGAAGTGGACGCGGACCCGCGTGCCGCCTACTTCCGCCAGGCACACAACGGCATGTTCGTGCGCATGGCGCTGCTCGAATGGACACTGAACGGCTAACGACCATATCGCGGAGCAGCGGCGACGCGCGGTTTAACGGCTCACGGCGTACCGGTACGATAGCGCCCATCACGCAGCCGTCATGCAGCACAAAAAAGAGCGGCCCCGTGCGGGGCCGCTCCTGCGATCGTTACGAACGATCAACGTTGGCAGGTTTAGCGGAAGTTGTCGATGATGTAGGTCTTCGCGGGTACCGTGCCGTTCTTCGGGACTTCCGTCTCAGGAACGACGAGGTATTTCCCGTTGGAGCTAACACCAGGGCCACCAACCACGAGCCACAACGGATAGGCGGCCGGCTGGAGGGTGAGCGCGCCGCAGCCATCAACATCCTTGGAAGAGACCGTGGTTGCATTCGAGACCTTACCGACCTCGGTGTACCGGCAGTCATCTAGGCCGTCCAGATCCCCACTCGACACGACGACCGCGTTCCGAAAGGTTGCAACGGTCGTGCCCGGGTTCGTGCTGTGATATGCGGACGCAGCCTTGCCCGTAACAATCGCGACGATACCACCCGTTGCGCTTGGCGCCGTCGCGCCGACCGACGAGACCCCCAATGTCAGCATTAATACCGTAATACCCGTACCGACTGCGAGTCGCAGTTTTCGCCCAGACACACGCATGGCCCATTCCTCCTCTGTACAAAACCTACCGAACACTCGCGACGCCTTATCCTATACCAACGATCTGTCCGGGTCAACTAGCGGGCGTTGTCTCAACTTCTTTTATTATGACAACTTCCTGTCACGCTGTCCCGGCCCACTTCGTTGCCGCAGTCCACCGCTGCTTACGACTATAACGAAGAACGTCCCGTTTGGTTGCGCGGATCGCTCGACGCGCCCGGCATTTGCTATTCCTCCTTCCTCTCCCGTCGGGCGCCCCCGCCGCGCGCGCCCATCGTGATGCTCCAGATACCGAGCGCGAGCGCGCCGATCGCGAGCGTCAGAATGCCCGCCTGGACGCCGATCGTGTCGCCGATCAGCCCCGCCGTCAGTGTCGGCACGAGCGCCGACGCATTGGAGAGCGTGAAGAAGGTCGAGAGCACGCGCGCGCGCACTTCCTCTCCGCTGCGCTCTTGCAGGAGCGTCTGACTCGGCACGACGATGAACGCCTGCCCGATGCCGAGCAGCAAGGCGCAGGCCATCACCCCAAAGACCACGGGCCACGCCGGGCCGGACACGGGCCGCCCGACCAGGCGGTAGCCAACGGTGGGAACAATTGCGAAGAGCGAGAGCATGATGCCCTGGCTGAGCGCACCGCCGTGAATCATCGTCTCCCGGTTCTCCGGCGTCGCGAAGTGGCCGACGATCACGACGCCGACGACCATGCCGATCCCGGCGGGCGCGAGGATGTAGCCGAGGCCGCTCTGCGAGAGTTGCAGCACCGTCGTGGCGAACTTCGGCGCGAGCGTGCCCACGGCGAGGAAGGCGGCGGAGGCGAAGGTGAGGAAACCCATCGCCTTGCGGAGCAAGCGGTCCCGATAGATGTAGACCCATGCGTCCCGGATATCGACCCAGAGCGCCTCCATCGGGCCGCGACCGTCCACCCGCACGCGCGGCGCGGTGGTCATCGACGGCAGCGTCCAGATCAGCGTCGCACAGAAGAGGAAGAGGAGCGCGACGAAGAGGGAGAGCCGGTTGAGGCCGAGGACGCCGACGAGCACCGGGCCGAGTGT
>JBPCMC010000234.1:0-6054 GCA_051002645.1 Thermomicrobiales bacterium | reverse complement strand
GTCTGGACGATGCGCCGCATGGTCTCCATGCTCGGCGGCTCCGAGGGCATCGAACTGATGCTCAGCCGGATCGTCAAGACCGACACGAACGAGGAGTTCCTGCTCACGCTCAACAAGGACGTGTAAGCCTCTCACCGCAAAGACGCCGCTCCTTCTCGGGGCGGCGTCTTTCTCTGTCCAGATCAGTACATCATTATCGAGATTTTCAGCATGGTACACTGGAAGGGCGGCGATGCGTTATCTCATCGATGAACACACCCGCGAACGCATGGAGCAGCGGAAAATCACCGACGCAGAGATTGACGCGACGATTCGCAAGCCCGATGGTCGATATCATGACCCCAGAGGACAAGAGGTCTTCTTCCGAATGATAGATGGACGAATTATCCACGTCTGCATGTGGAAGAATCGCAAGCCGATGACGACCCGCACAACTTGATATGAGTGAAGGGCTGCTATCAATGGCACGAATGACCTACAATCGAGAGGCCGACGCCGCATACATCTTCCTTCGCGAGGATATGCAGGTCGCACGCACGCGGAATCTTGATGGATCGCGTCTCATTGATTACGCGGATGACGGTGAACCGATCGGGGTAGAACTGCTCGACGTGAGCGAAGGCGTCAATCTTGACGGGCTGCCAGGAAGCGAGGCGATCGCACGTTCATTGACAGATCATCATATCCCTGCGTTTGCCTGAAGGCGTCTATTCAGCGATCCCCGCTTGTGTCTTCCGAAGCCTGCACCGCGTGATGGGCTGCCTGTGCGACGACTTCGGCAACCCATGCATTGAGGCTCTTGCCCTCCTGCGCCGCCGCAATGGCGGCCTCGCGATGCACGTCCGGGCTGGTGCGGATATAGAGAGTGCCGGAATACGGCTTGGCAGGTTCGATCCCCTGCTCCGCACAGAATGAGAGATATTCGTCAACGGATGTGTGGAACTCGTCTACGATCTCCGCAGCACTTTCGCTTTGGAACGTAATCGTATCGCGCAAGTCGAGGACGCGTCCGTAGAGGATGCCCTCGTGCGCGTCATATTCCACTTCAGCGGTGTATCCCTTATACGTCAGTACACTCATGGCTCCGCCCCCGCATCGCGCAGAAAATTCCGTACATCTCGAATCAGCAACCGCCGTGCCCTTCGTTCGGGGTGCGGTTCGTGGAATACCGCGACGATGCCGTTCAGAGAGACCGCAATGCGCGATCCCGCTCGCTGTCTCACGGTCGCCCCCAGCGCCTGGAACAGCGATACGATATCATCCCACGGGATTTGCGTCGGGGGCGGTATCGCGAAGAGCAGTTCGAGAGTCTTGCGCTGTTTCGTATTCACGGATAGTACGATAGCAAAACATGCTAGCATAATCAAGTGGTGGACGGACACCGCAGCCCCACATTCCCAAAATGCGTGATAGAGTGAGATTGAAGGCAAGACCGTCGTTTGCTGTTGCCACGTATCATGCACGAGAGATCGAGGAGGCCGACATGCCCGGATTAAGTATGGAGCAACTTCAGCAGTTCGCGGACGAGGGCTATCTTGTCGTTGAGGGCGTGCTGGACCCGGAGCGAGATTTCGCGCCGGTGATGGGCGAATACAGCGCGATCCTCGACGGTATCGCGGACCGGCTCCATGCAGACGGTGCGATCTCGTCCACCTACGCGGACCTGCCCTTCGCGGCGCGGGTGACGGAAATCTGCGCGGAGAGCCGGATGGTGCTCTCGCAATACTTCGATTTCTCCCTCCCGCAGACGGGCGTGCGGCCCGACACGCCGATCTATGCCGGCCCGGCGATGTTCCGCGTGCTCTCGAACCCGCGTCTCCTTGATGTCGTCGCGAGCGTGATTGGGCCGGAGATTTTCTCGTGCCCCGTGCAGCACACGCGGATGAAACTGCCGAAGCGCGCCGTCGCGGACCCGGCGAATGGTCTGATCGCCAAAATCCCTTGGCACCAGGATAACGGCGTGCTGATGCCGGAGGCGGACGAGTCCTCGATCCTCACCGTCTGGATGCCGGTCACGGAATCGACGGTGGCGAACGGCTGCATGCAGGTGATCCCGCGCAGCCACGGGCGCGAACTCTTCGATCACTGCCCCGGCGGCCCTGGTGGGCTGGCGATCCCCGATGCATTGCTCCCGCCCGGCGATCCCGTGGCGCTGCCGATGAAGCCGGGTAGTCTCCTCCTGATGACACAGAGCACGGTGCATAGCTCGCTCGACAACGTGACGCCCGATCAGGTGCGGATCAGTTTCGACCTCCGCTACCAGCCGGTCGGCCAGCCGACGGGTCGACCCGCCTTCGCGCCTGCCGGGTTCATCGCCCGCTCATGCGCCCACCCGGAATCGGTTGTGCGCGACCCGGCCGTCTGGCAGCGGAACTGGCTGATGGTGCGCGACCAATTGGCGGCGGAAGATAAGACGGCATTCAATCGCTGGAGCGCCGACGCGCCGGTTTGCGCCTGATTTTCCTAACCCCCTACCCCTTTCCCTCCGAGGGAAGGGGGGAGATTTCCGCCGAATAGTAGGCGCAATTTAGCGACGCGGTCCGGGTGCGACAGGAGATCGGTACTGTCCACCAATTGGTCGATGCCGCCGATGAAGGACGCGGTGTCGCGCAGCATGGTATCCGCGATGGTTTGTCGGATCGCGTCGGCGAAACGCTCGGCGTGGATGACGGTGAAGGGGCGACCATCCTGCTCCTTGAATGGGCGACCGTGGTAGTGACCGCTACGCGGATCGAGCGGCGCGGTGATGCCGAGGGCATTGTGCATCCGCGCGACGGTCTCGTAAGCGACGCCGAGCGGCTGCTGGCGCTCCTGCCATGTTGTCGCACGGAGCACCGCGCGCAGGATCGGGTCGAGCGCGGGGCCGCAGGAGAGGCGGGAGAATGCCGTGCCCAGCCATTTGCTGTACGGCGCGTAGTGTCGCTCCATCAGGAAGCAGAGCCGCATAATCTCCCGCACGAGTCGCGCCGCGACAACCGCCGAGCCGATCTCATCCCCGACCTCGCCGCACCGCCCAACGAACGCTTCTTCCTGCGAGATGCGCTGCCATTGGGCCGCGAGCATCGCCCGCCAGACCTCGTCCGGGTAGTAGGCGAGTCGCTGCCGCGCCGCAGTCAGCAGGCCGAAGCCGTCATGGAAGACCGCGCCGCGCGTCACCTCAATCAGTTCCTGCTGCGGGCAGACGAGCCAATCCACCGCTGTAATCTCCGCCATCGGGTCGAAGCCGAGGTGCTGGATGAAGAAACGCGGCAGCGGAGCGATCAGGACGTAGTGCTGAACGGGCGCATCCGGCAGCAGTGCGCCGTCCGCGCCGCGCGAGAAGCGCGTCGGGTAGTCTCGGAAGGTATGCGGGAGATGCGACTGCAATGCCTCATCGATGCGCGGTTGGTACGCTGCGTGGTCGGCATCGGGCAGGAAGAGCCAGCAGCGCGGCCCCCAGCCGTGATCGGTCGATCGTTCGGTGTCGTAGCCGAGCACGTCCGACCCGTAGCCGATCAACGCGGCGGCGTAGACGAGGCCGGGGAACTGCGCATCGAGGATTGGCCGAACTGCCTCTCGGTAGAACGCCTCGCTCAGTTGCAGGCCGGGGATGAATGCGGGCAATCTTCCTAACCCCCAACCCCTTCCCTCCGAGGGAAGGGGAGTCTGATCACGGTGAATCGGCGAAGGCTTCGCCGTGTTGGATGCGTTCGGCGAGCGGCGGATGGCTGTAGAGGAGCCAGACGACCCAGGCGGGCGGGTCCATCTCCGCGAGGTTCTGGTTCGCCAGTCGTTGCATGGCGGTGATGAAGGCGGGCGCGTTGCCGGTCAGGGTCAGCGCGTAGGCATCGGCGGCGCGCTCGCGGGCGCGACTGTAGCCGTTCGTCAGCGGCATCGTCACCAACCCGAAGGCGGAGAGGATGAGTGCCAAGAGCGGGAAGGCCGCGACATCACTCACGCCGCGATAGCCGAACGCATCCACGCCCGCGTGGAGGAGCAGATTGGCGATCAGGAGGCCGATCAGCGTCACGACGGTATCGAAGACCATGCCACGCCAGATGTCGCCGTGGACGTGATGACCGAGTTCGTGCGCCATCACGACCTCGACTTCCTCCGCTGTGTAGTTGTCAATCAGCGTGTCGCCGAGGACGATGCGCCGCGTTCCACCGATGCCGGTGACGAAGGCATTGGCGGTGTTCGTGCGACGGCTGAAGTCCATCGCGAAGACGCCCCGCACGCGCGTCCCGGCCCGCTCCGCGAGGCGCAGCATCCGGTCACGGAGCGCGTCGTCCGCTATCGGCGTGAATTTGTTGAAGAGCGGCATGATAAGCACCGGCGCGAGATTCGAGAGCACGACGCTGAAGAGCAGGTAGACGGCCCCACGCGCCAGCCACCACCAATCCGGCAGCCGTCGCAACCCCCAGTAGAGGAGTTCGACCATCCCCAGGCCGAGTGCGCCGCCGATAACTGATCCCTTCGCGAGGTCCGCCAACCACGAGCGGAACGATTGGTGCGAGAGCCCGTACTGTCGGGGCAGATGCCAGCCGCTATACACCCCGAGCGGGAACGAGATAATCTCCGACGCCAGCCCGAAGACCAGCACGTAGATCGGCACGACGAGCCACTGATTCGTCGCTCGTCCTTCAATCGCCGTCCGCACCCCCTTTGAGAGCGGCGTCACGACCAGAAGCGCCAGCACGACGAATGTCGCCACCGTCCGCGCGAAAGAGAGCCGCCGCCGTATCCCGGCGTACTCCTTCGCCCGCTCCTGCCGCTCCGCACTCATCTCCGTTGAAACCGCCATGCTGACCTCGCCGTGACCAAACCGGGAAGAACCGCAGAGACGCAGAGAACGCAGAGAGCGCAGAGAAGAACGAAATAAGAGCAGGGATGCTTGCGAGCATCTATACGGCGAATCTTACTCTTCTTTCTCTCCTCTGTGTCCCTCTGCGCTCTCTGCGTCTCTGCGGTTCTATCCGGTTTCCGGGCGCTCCAGGGCAGGGCCACCTTCGGCGGCGGCGCGGGTGGCGGGGTCGAGTTGGAGGCCGAGGCCGTCCGCGAGGCGGGTGAGGTAGTTGAAGATGCCGACGATATGCGCCACTTCGAGGCAGGCACGATCATCGAAGTCGAGATCGCGCAGGGGTTGCCAGTCCTCCTCGACCATCCGGGTCGGCGTGGCGCTCATTTTCTCCGCGACGGCGCAGAGGGCGCGCTGTCGCGCGGTGAGGTGATCCAGTTCGCGCCAGCGCCGCTCCTTGATCGCCTCGACCAATGCCGGGTCGCCGTGCTCGACACGCAGAAACTCCGCGTGGGAGGACGTTCAGTAGTAGCAATCCTGCGCGGCGGCCGCGACGCCCGCGATCATCTCCCGCTCCTGCCGCGTCAGTGCGCTGGGCGCGAACATGATCTGCGCGAAGAGTGCGGAGAACTTCGGCCCGATCGCCGGGTGCGCCTGCGTCAGGCGGGACATCGGCGCGAGGAAGCCAAAATCGTACGGGTGCCGGGGTGCGTCCGCCGGTATCCGCGCGCGGATTTGCTCCTCCGTTGCCAGCGTCACCCACGCCTCGGGAACCGTCTGCTGTGCCATCGTCCCTGCCTCCCACTCTGCTATAACACCACTGCGGCCTGCGTCGGCATCATCCGACAGTTCCGGCCCAGATTCAATCAGCAGCAAGGAGCGTCCCATGAACCATTACATGAGCGTGCGGCGATACGCGACGAGCGGGCCGACCGATGTGATTGTGCGCATCGTTACCGAGGGATTCGTGCCGATCATTCGCGAGGCGCCGGGATTCATCGCCTTTTACGTCGTGGACGGCGGCGACGGCAGCCTCGCCTCCGTCAGCATCTTCACCGATCAAGCCGGGGCGGATGCCTCGAACCGCATGGCGGCAGGCTACATCGCGGAAAACCTCGCCAGCCGCCTCGCCCTGCAGGATGTCGTTGCTGGGTCCGTCGTCGTCGAAGCGACGATCGCGTGATTATGAGGTATCGCGCAGATTCCGAATCAGGGCGTTGATGAAGGGCGAGAAATGGCCCGCGTATCGTTCCTGCAATTCGGCTCGCTGCCAGTCG
>JBPCMC010000233.1:0-2522 GCA_051002645.1 Thermomicrobiales bacterium | reverse complement strand
GCGCGACATCCTCCGGGATGCCTGCCTCATCCGCCCCCGCTTCCGCCTCAGTTTCCTCGGCGTCGGGCGGCAGGATGTAGGCGCTCTCCGGGGAATCGTCGATCACGCCCTTGCCCTCGGTGGCAATTTCAATCACGCGGTCGAGCAATTTGCGCTCGCGCAGGTCCGCCTCGATCAGTTCGACGGTGCGCTCGTCCTCCAGGACGCTGTGGGACATACCGAGGCGATGGACTTCCTCGTGCACATCCTCGGGCGTCACGTCGATATTTTCGTGCTCGCCGATCTCGCGCAGGATCAGCGTATTGCGCAAGCGCCGCTCGGACTCGGGGCGGATACGTTCGAGGAAGTTGGTGAGCGCGTCGGTGTTCCGGCCGAAGATCTCGTTGATGTCGAGGCCCATCCCGCCGATCTGCTGCAATTGCTGCCCGGCGTCTTCCTGCGTCTGCTGATTGATGAGCGCCGGGCCGATCTCGACCTTCGCCACATCGTCGCGCAGTTTCTCCATGATCGTGTTGACGAGCGCGTTGCGCGCCTGTATCTCTTTCTGCTGGTACAGACCGGAGCGAATCTCGGCGCGCAGCGCGGCGAGCGTCATCGGTCGGCCACCGATCGAGGCGCCCAGTTCATCATCCTCCGGCAGGAGTTCGCGCTCCTTGATACTCTGCACCGTGATGCGATAGAGCAGCGTCTTGCCGAGCAGGCTCTCCGGGATTGGCCGCTCCGCCTCTTCCTCATTCGCCTCCGGGAAGACGACGGTCTTCTCGACCGGCTCGCCGACCGTCGCGCCGAGGATCAGTCCGCGAATCTGCGGCAACAGATTATCGTTGCCGAGCGTGAAGGTCGCGCCCGTCGTCGGCTCATCGAATGGCTCGTCGCCCTCGAAAGCCGCGATGTCCACGACGACCTGATCGCCCTCCTGGACGGCGCGCGGCGTCGGCGGATCGACCCACGGGCTGTTCTCCTCGCGCAGTCGGTTAATGTATTCGTCCACCTCGGTATCGGCGAGCGTGAAATGCTCCGGCTCGACGCGGACATCCTCGTAGCCGGTCACATCGACCGTCGGGGTGATCTCGACTTCGACGCGGAAGGAGAGCGGCTCCTGCGTCAGCACCTCCACCGAGGGGCGGGCCACCGGCGTCAGGTCTTCCTGCTCGAGCGCCTGACGGTAGAGATCGTCCATCAGTGCGCCGTTCGCCTCATCGACGATCACCGTCCGGCCGACGTGTCGCTCGACGAGCGGGCGCGGCGCCTTGCCACGGCGGAATCCGGGCACGGTGACGCGCTGCGAGAGCCGCTGCGACGCGCGATCGAATGCCTTCTTAAATTCTTCGTCGTCGGAGGCTATTTCGAGCCGGACCTGGCTTTCCGGAAGCCGCTCGGCGGTGACTTTCACAGTGGTTCCCTTCTCTTCTCTCGCATGCACGGTGGCGGTTCAATGACGGCGGGTGGTCCCATGCCACCGCGCCCCGGATGATAGCGCGTGGATAGGCCCGGTCGCAAGTCTCAACATTTCGGATCAGGAATGAGCCGCCCAGACGCCGGGGAGCCCTAACCCCCCAGCCCCTTCCCCAGTGGGGAAGGGGGAGCACGCCGCAGATGCGATTGAGGCATTTTGTGGACAGCCACGGCACAGTACATGAGTCACCCCTTCCCCGGTGGGGAAGCGGGTGCCCTCTGGGCAGATGGGGGTTAAGGCTCTCCGGCGCCTTACTTCTCGATCGGCACGCCGACGACGTTGCCCCACTCGGTCCAGGAGCCGTCGTAGTTGCGGACGTTCTTGTAGCCGAGCAGTTCGTGCAGCACGAACCAGGTATGGCTGGAGCGCTCGCCGATTCGGCAATACGCGATCACGTCCTTGTCCGGCGTGATGCCCTGCCCCTCATACAACTCGCGCAGTTCGGGAATCGACTTGAAGGTGCCGTCCTCGGCGACGGCCTTCGCCCAGGGGATATTCTTCGCGCCGGGGATATGACCACCGCGTAGCGCGCCCTCCTGCGGGTAGGCGGGCATGTGCGTCAGTTCGCCGGAGAACTCCTGCGGCGAGCGGACATCGACCAGCGGCCCGCGCGGATTTGTGCCCTTACCGCCATTCGTACGGTCGATGAAGGCGAGTACCTCGTCGCGGAAGGCGCGCAGTTCGGGGTGATAGGTGCCCGGCGTGTAGTTCGTCGCCGGGTAGTGCGGCTCCTCGCGCGTGTACTCGCGCCCCTCGGCCTCCCACTTGGCGCGGCCGCCATCCATGATCTTCAGGTTCCCGTGGCCGTTCAACTTGAAGAACCAGTAGGCATAGGCGGCCCACCAGTTGTTCTTGTCGCCGTAGACGACAATCGTCGTGTCGTTGGCGATACCATTGCGGCTCAACAATTGGGCCACTTGCTCGGGACTGATGAAATCGCGCACCGTGGCGTCCTGCAAGTCCGCTGTCCAGTCGATCTTCACCGCACCGGGGATATGGCCGATCTCGTAGAGCAGAATGTCCTCGTCGCTCTCAACGAGCCGGATATTTGGGTCATTGAGGTGAT
>JBPCMC010000232.1:0-4125 GCA_051002645.1 Thermomicrobiales bacterium | reverse complement strand
TCGTTGCACGATCCTGACCGCCGGGTTGCTTGACATGCGGGGTTGCACGTCAGATGGTTGGCTCGCATCTGCCGCTCCCCCCCCCCCCCCCCTCCCTCCCCCCCTCCCCCCCCCCTCCCCCCCCCCCCCCCCCCCCCCTCCCCTACGGATGGATGGGAAGGCGCCACCCTCTCGCGTACCTGAACCGCGTTGGGCGAAAGCCCGCCACCACCGGGAATTTTGCTGCGGGAGGACGCGCGTGACACCATCGCCACATCGCCTGTCGCTCGAACGGATCGAGCAGGCCGCGCAGATCATCGACCCGGTGTTTTTGCACTCGCCGCAGTTCGTCTGCGAGCCGCTCGGAGATGCACTGGGTGTGCGGCTCGTGCTGAAGATCGAGACACTCAATCCGCTCCGTTCGTTCAAGGGGCGGGGCGCGGACTATTGCGTCTCGCAACTCCCAACCGATGCGAGTCTCGTCTGTGCCAGCGCGGGGAATTTCGGTCAGGCGATGGCCTACGCCTGCCGCAAGCGCGACCTCGCGCTCACAATCTATGCGAGCGTCAACGCCAATCCGTTCAAGATCGAACGGATGCGCGCGCTCGGTGCGAACGTCGTGCTGCACGGGGATGATTTCGATGCCGCCAAGATCGAAGCGAAGCGGTTCGCGTCGCAATCCGGCGCGCGCATCATCGAGGATAGCCTCGACCCCGCTACCGGCGAGGGGGCAGGGACGATCGGCCTCGAACTCCTCACCTTCCCCGAGCAGATCGACACGCTGCTCGTGCCGCTCGGCAACGGCGCAATGCTGGCGGGGATCGCCCGCGTCATGAAAGCGCGCAGCCCAGGAACACGGATCATCGCGGTGCAGGCGGTTGGCGCGCCCGCGATGGTTGAGTCGTGGCGTGCGGGCCGGGTGATCGTCCACGAACGGATGCAGACCATCGCCGACGGTATCGGGGTGCGCGTGCCAGTCCCGGAAGCGCTCGCCGACCTGCGCAATCTCGTGGACGATGCGCTCCTCGTGCGCGACGAGACGATTATCGAGGGGATGCGCCTGATCCATCGCCACGCCGGGCTCGTCGCGGAGCCGTCCGGGGCGGTCGGCGTCGCCGCCATTCTCGAACACCCCGCCCTGTTCCGCGACCAACTCGTCGGTACGATTGTCTGCGGCGGCAATCTGACGGTGGAACAGATGCACGAGTGGCTGTAGACCTCACCCCCCGACCCCCTCTCCATTTGCGATGGAGAGGGGGAGCAAATGCGGGGAAGGTAATCGTTTATAGCAAGCCATGACACTTGACGCGAGGCACCCCTCGCCATCGCAATGGAGAGGGGCGGGGGTGAGGTTCCCCGCTCCGTACCGAACGTCCCGATCAGTAATGGAATTCCGCGTAGACGAGTTCGCCGGGAATGGCGCGGACAGTCATCGTTTCGCCATTGAGGGAGACGGGCACGGCGCGTTCGGGGCCGGTGATCGGCACCTTGAACGACGAGTCGGTTGGGACGCCCGGTTTGACGCCGGGGACGGGCGCGCCGTCGAGCAGATGTTTGTCCCGACCAGTGGCGACGTAGCCGCGCGGACGGGTGAAGATGACGAGCCCCTGATTCGCTGTCGGCGCGTCATCGGTGAGTCGTATCGAGACGACCGATGATGAGCGCGGGAAGGGCGAGCGGAATATGTGACGCACCGGGCCGCCCGGCTGCTGCACGACGAACTCGTAGGAGGCGGTCGGCTTCCCGGTGAGGGCGCCCCAGGCGCCGTCCGCGCCCGTCATCATCTGCTGCACGGGCGCGCCGATCCGCGCGCCGGTGGCAGGGTCAACTTCATAGACGGTGACGGCGACGCCCGCGACCGGCAGGTTTGTCGGCACCTTGTTCTCATAGCCGGTAATCAGCCCGGAGAGGCGCACGCTTGCCTCCGGCGCGATCTCTGTTTTCGCTGCGCTGCCGGTGATGAAGCGGAACATCTCCGCGAAGGCGCGCGGGCTGAAGGCGGTCTCGCGGTGGTCGATGCCCTCCACAACGATGTTCATCGCCCCCTTCAGTTCCGGTGCGTCGTAGGAGACTCCCGACGGGCCACCGGATGCGAGCGTGGGCTGCGCGTACTTGTCGAACATATCGCTGCGAATCGTCATGAAGGCGACGCCCGGCACGACCTCGCTCCCCGCGTTCAATTCCTGCATGAAGCGGCTCGCGCCATTGAACTCGCTCTGGCTGCCGGGGGCGCTGTAGACGCCGTGATTGACGCCGCCGCCGAGCAGGACGTGGCTGACCTTCGGTGCGCCGCCGTGCTTGACGAAGTTGCGGATCGAGTTCGCGCCGCGCGAGTTGCCGACGAGGATCAGTTTGCTTGCCCCGGTCTCTGCGAGGACGGCATCGACCTTCGCGGCCAGTTGGGTGCGTTGCTCCTCGGTGCTGGAGCGGGTCGGCTGCGGCGCTGTGTCGTCATCGCGCGCCGTCGGATTGGGGTAGTCGATGGTGAAGAGCCGCTCGCGCGCGTAACCGTTCGACTCGAAACGCCACAGCGCGGTGATCCAGAGCGCCGAGGAATCGCCGTTGCCGTGGACAAAAAGGATCGGCGCGGGCGAGCCGCCCGTGCCCGTTGTGGCCGCCGCTTGCGCTGACGACGCGGGCACGGTGGCGGATTGCCCGGTCGTTGCTGGCGCGGTGGTCGCGGCTACTGATGCGGGTTGTGGTGACGGGGCTGATGTGGGCGCGGTCGTCGTCGCGCGCGCCGTTGGTGTTGACGATCCACCTCCGCAGGCGGCGAGCAGTGCTGGGAGGATGGAACCAGCAAGGCCGACCATCGCGCCGCGTTGCACCACCGCGCGCCGCGAGAGCCGGCAATCGAGCATATCGTCTGTGTGCAGCATGGCCAGATACCTTTCTCACACGCGGCGCGTGTTGATGCAACGTCATCGCTCTTCGCTCATTGGTCTCGCTCCGTGCATTCTCTCATAGTTTCCGATCGATCTCCGCTGGCGCGATTCTTGTATAGAGGATTGTGCCCATAGCAGCGCGTGTGTGTTCGTGTACAATGCAGCGAACAACGTGAGATGCGTACATCCGCATAGCGAAGAGGGAGGAACGATGGCAGGGGAGCCAGCAATGCGTTTTGTCCGTTATGCGCGGGGTGGTCGCGCGCGCTACGGTGTACTCGACGGTGAGACGATTCGGGATGCGACGGGCGATCCGTTCAATGGTGGCCTGACAGCGGGCGAAGCGGTCGGCACGCTCGGCGAGATGACCCTCCTGCCGCCCGTGCAGCCGGGGAAGATCATCGCCATCGGCCTGAACTACCAGAGCCACATCACGGCGGACGCGCCCGGCACCGAGAAGCCGAAGTCGCCGATTACCTTCCTCAAGCCGCAGACCTCGCTGATCGGCAATGGCGCGGCGATCCAGTTGCCGCCGGAGATGCAGCAGGTCGAGTACGAGGCGGAAGTCGGCTTTGTGATCGGCAAGCGCGCCCGGTACGTCAAGGAAGCGGACGCCTACGACTACATCCTCGGTTTGACCTGCGGGAACGATGTCTCCGCGCGGGACGTGCAGTTCTCCGACAACCAGTGGATGCGCGCCAAGGGGTTCGATACCTTCACGCCGCTCGGCCCCTGCGTCGCGGTCGGGCTGCGGGCGGAAGGACTGAAGATGACGGGCGCCCTCAACGGCGAGGTGCGGCAGGAGGCGAGCACGGACGATCTGATCTTCTCCGTCCCCTTCCTCGTCCAGTTCCTCTCCCGCTTCATGACGCTCGAACCGGGCGACGTGGTGATTACCGGCACCCCGGCGGGCGTCGGCAAACTCGCCCCCGGCGATACCTACGCGATCACCGTCGAAGGCGTCGGGACACTGACGAATCCGTGTGTGGCTGAGGATTACAAGGACTGAGGACTGAGGACTGAGGACTGAGGAGGGGAAACGAACCACTCAGTCCTCAGCACTCAGTCCTCAGTCCTCCCGACCAGAGGGAGGGCGCGTGCAATCGGAGTGGGCCGACGACGGAGATGATTCGCTCAGGGGGTTCGACCTCGGCGGACAGTGGGACTCGGTGCTCGCCACCGGGGGGTACGTCGTGGGCATCGAGGTCTCCGGGCGCGGGCAGCGGGTGGCGGTGGCCGATCTGCGCGGGCAGATCGTCGA
>JBPCMC010000231.1:0-11143 GCA_051002645.1 Thermomicrobiales bacterium | reverse complement strand
CGCGCGCTGCCGAAACCGAAGCCGCTCTTCAAGAAACTGGACGACACCCAGTTGGAGGAAGAAATCGAGCGCCTCCGCCAGACGTTCGGCGCGTGATCGCTCGCGCTCAGGCGGGAACGAGCGACGGCTCCCAGAGCATGTCGCGGATCAGATGGGCGGTCGCGGTCTGGGCGCAGAGCACCGGGAGGTGCGCGCGCTCGGCGAAATACGCCTTGGCGACGGGATCGAAGCCCATACAGTCCAGCACGATCGCCTCAACACCGGTGGAGACGAATCGCTCGATGAGCGCATCCCATTCCGTCGGCGGCTGGTAGGGGGAGGCTGTCGCCAACGTCAGGTCGTAGCCGTGCCATTTTCGGCGCATCATGCCCTCCTGCCCCGCATCCGGCATGACGATGCCAAGCCTGCCGGACGGCTGAATGGCGCGCATGAAGCCGTCCAGCACTCGGTCCGGCTCGATGAGTGGGACGGGCGCGGTCAGACCCTCGAAGTGGCCGGTACAGAGGACGACCACGACCGTCGCTCCGTCCGCAACGACTGCGGTGATCGCCTGCTGGAGAAGCGACGTAGTCGCGGCCTTGCCTACGCGCACCTCTGCGCCATTGGCGAGGGTGACAAGCGGAATGTCACCGTGCTCAGGCGCGAGACGACAGAGGTCGCTCGCTGTGAGGCCGTCGAGGGCGCCCGCTTCGACAATCCGTACGTCAGCGCCGATCACCGCCGCATACGTTTCGCGTATATCCGGCCGGGGGCTTTGACCGATAGTGACGAGACCGAGTGTCGCCCTTGCCACGTCGCGCTCCTTTCCTGCCCGTGCATCATACCGCACCGATGTATCTTCCGCCGATGCCGTGCTACACTCGCCGCATCGTGGCGTGACTGAGGAGGACGAGATGCAGACCGACCGTTCAACCCAGGGAGCGATGGCGGAACCCCCCGCGCGGATGCGCGTCTTCAGCGGCGCGCGCCCGACCGGACGCCAGCATATCGGCAACTACCTCGGCGCGATCCAGAACTACGTCGCCTTGCAGGACGAGGCCGAATGCTTCTTCTGTATCGTCGACTATCACGCGTTGACGACGCTCGAACAGACCGAGAAAATCGCCCGGAACAGCCGGGACATGGTGCTCGACTGGCTGGCCGCCGGTATCGACCCGTCGCGCTCGGTCGTTTTCGCTCAATCCGATGTGCCGGAGATCACCGAACTGCATGTGCTCCTCTCAATGATCGCGCCAATTTCCTGGCTGATGCGCGATCCCGCGTTCAAGGAGCAATCGGAGGCGCACCCGGAGAACGTCAACTACGGCTTGCTCGGCTACCCTGTCCTGATGGCGGGGGACATCCTCCTCTATAAGGCATCCACGGTGCCGGTCGGCGAGGATCAGTTGCCGCATCTCGAACTGGCGCGCGAGATCGCCCGCCGGTTCAACAATCGTTTCGGCGAGACCTTCCCGGTTCCGCAGGGGCGTATGACGGAATTTCCCCGTGTGATGGGGATCGACGGCACGCACAAGATGTCGAAGTCGCTCGATAATCACATCGAACTGGCCGATACGCCGGAGGACCTGCGTACCCGCGTCCTGAGCATGGTCACCGACCCGCAGCGGCGCTATCGCACCGATCCGGGACGGCCGGAAGTCTGCAACGTCTATACCCTACATACCTACTACTCCACGCCCGAGGAGCAGGCAGCCGTCTATCATCGTTGCACGAACGCTCTGCAAGGCTGTGTGGAGTGCAAGGAATGGCTCTCCCGGAACCTCGATGCCGCACTGGCGCCCTTCCGCGAGCGACGCGAGATGTTCGCTGCGGACGCTGACCGCGTGGAGCAAATCCTCGGTGATGGCGCCGCGCGTGCCCGCGCCGTGGCGGCGGAGACCCTCCGCGAGGTACGCGAGCGCGTCGGCTTGCGCCCCACGCCGCGCGGCCGAGGGAACGATGGGTAAAACGACCAAGACACCAAGGGAATGAAAGAAGATTCCCCTCTTGGTATCCTTGGTGTTCTTGGTGTCTTGGTGGTTCACTTCCCCATGCACGGGGGCTACTTCGCGCGTTGGTGAATGAGCGCCGCGACGACGCGGTTTGCGGTCACGTCTACGCCGTGCCGGTCACCGAGGCGGACGACCGCGCCATTAATGGCATCGACCTCGGTACGCCTGCCGGCAGCGACGTCTTCCAGCATCGATGAGCGATCCGCCTTCGTCGCGTCCGCTACCGCGCGGACGAAATCGACCGGGTCTTGCGGCGGGGCGGGTACGCCCTCCGCCCGCATCACGGTCGAAGCCTCGCTGACTAACCGGCGGACGATCCCCGCCAGTTCCGCGTCGGCGAACAGGTCACCGTTCGGCAGGTTCGTGAGCGCCGTCAGGGCATTGATGCCGACGTTGACGATCAGTTTTTGCCAGACGTGCTCGTAAATGTGGCGTGTCGTGCGGGTCGCGATCCCCGCATCGGTGAAGTGCGAGGCGACCGCCTCGAGTTCCGGTGTCCGCTGTCCGTCGGGCAGGCCGATGATCGTTGGGCCGGTCGAGCGGTGCCGGATCGTGTTTGGCCCGAGGGGGGACGCGCCGTGCGCGGTGACACCGAGGACGACATGGACGCGCTTGCCGAGGGCGCGAGTGATCGCATCATCGTTGCCGATGCCATTTTGCATGGTGAGGACCATCGCGTGCGCGGGGACGCGCCCGGTGAACGGCCTGAGCGCCACCGCCGTGAAGGGCGTCTTGACGAAGAGCACGAAGAGGTCGGCAGAGAGCGCCTCGCTGGCGTCGGTCGTGGCCGGCACGCGCACGGAGAGTTTCGTGCCGCCCGGCTCCTCGATGACGAGATCGCGCCGTTTGAGGGCAGCGACCTGTTCGGCGCGGACATCGACGAGTGTAACCGCGTTGCCGGCGCGATGCAGAAGACCGCCGAATAGACTGCCCATGGCACCCGCACCGATGATCGTTATCTGCATCGGGGCCGCTGTCTGTTTTGGGCGATGCCGTGCCCGTTCATCGCAGAGTCTGCGGCACGATGAGGTATTGACTTGAGAAACAGGGTGGAGGCGGGCTTTAGGCTGCCTCTCTGTGGCATACCACCCAGAGGGTACCCGGAGCCCACCTCCACCAAAACTGAGTTGCGCTCGGATGTCAGTTGCAGTGCTCGTTTGAGTCGCGTCACTTGGGTATCGTTTCGTATTTGGTATAGATCGCGCGCGTGATCGGCGCGGCGTTTGAACTGCCCTCGCCGCCTGCTTCCACCATCACGACGCCGGCAATCTGCGGGCTCTGTGCCGGGAAATAGGAGGCGAACCAGGAGTGCGGGTCCTTCGCTTGCTCCGCCGTGCCTGTCTTGCCCGCAGCCGGGGGAGTGAAGCCGACGAACGCGCTCGTCGCCGTTCCGGTCGGTGTCGTGGTCACCTGGGCGAGCGCCTGCTGCATGGTGGCGATATTCTGCGCCGACGTTGGAACCTTGCCCTTCTCAACCGGCGGGTAGTCCTTCACGACCGAGCCGTCGACGCCGAGGATGCGCGAAACGAGGCGCGGCTGCCAGATCGTGCCGCCGTTCGCGATGCTGTTATAGATGTTCGCCATCTGGAGCGGCGTGACGAGCAGGAATCCCTGGCCGATCGACAGATTGATCGCGTCGCCGGTGGACCAACCGTCATTGATGTTGGTGCGCTTCCACTGTGGGTCAGGGACGACGCCGGGCGACTCATTGACGCCCTGGATGCCGGTCAACTGGCCGAGGCCGAACTGGCGTGCATAGGTTGGGAGAATGTTTGGATCGGTGTCATCGAGCTTCTTCCCGACGGTATAGAAGACGACGTCGCACGACTGGACGAGCCCCTCTTTATAGGTCACGGTATGCCGTGTCGGGTTCCAGTCGTGATAGACGTTTCCGGCCAGGTCAAACGAACCGCCGCAGGGCAGCACCTGATCGGCAGAGAAGCCGCCCTTCTCGAACCCCGCCGTCATTGTGACGACTTTGAAAATCGACCCCGATGGGTAGGTCGCCTGGGTGGCCCGGTTCAGTTGCGGGCGCTGCTGCTCGTTCGTCAGATAGGCGAGATCGTCCTTTGATGGCCCAAGTACGAAGACATTCGGATCGAAGCTCGGGTGGCTCGCCATCGCCAGGACGTTTCCGGTGCCCGGTTCGAGCATCACGACACTGCCGACCTTGTCGCCCAGCGAATCTTCCGCCGCTTTCTGGATGTCGACATCGATGGTCGTCGCGACATCCAGCGATTCGGTCTTGGCGCGCGAGGCGATCGTCGAGCGGATCGCACCCGTGTCGGGATCCGTCACCGCCAACTTGCCACCGCGCTTGCCGGCCAGTTGCTCCTCCGCCCACGCCTCGATACCCGACTGGCCGATAATGTCGCCTGAGCGATACCCCTTCGGGCCGAGTGTTTTCAGTTGATCCGCCGAGATCTCACCGATATAGCCGATTGCATGGGCCGCGAGCGTGCCGTAGGGATAGGTGCGTGCCTCCTGGGCGCGGACTTCCACGCCCGGTATGGCGTTCAACTGCGCCACGGTATCGGCGGGCAGGCTGTTCGGGACGCTCCGAATCGGCATGAACCAGGTCGGCTGCCCATCCTGGTACGCTTTCTTGATCGCCGACTGGTCGAGTTTGAGGATCGCGCTCAGTCTGCTCAGGAGATCGGCCTCGTTGGCGATCTTGCCCGGTATGACACCGATCTGCTTGATCAGTCCCTCGACGGCGAGCGGGCGCCCTTTGCGGTCCAGGATGCGGCCACGAATCGGGTCATCGGGGAAGAAGTGGACCCGACCATTACCGTCGAGTTCCCGGAAGATCAGCGAGGGCGTCCACTCCACGCGCCAGTACGGTCCATCTTTCGTCAGTGGGATGACATTTTCCTGGTCGATATTGCCGACGAGCGATGATGCGTAGCTGACTTTGATGCGAAACTGCGAGGTGCCCGGTTCCTGCCCGATTACGCTGATTTGCGCCGCAGTGATGCCGGACTGAGCGAGGATGTCTTGGTAGCGTTGTTGAAACGCCTCGAGCGAGATTGCCGTCTGGGCGCGCGACGAGATAATGCGGTACATCGTCTGATAGTCAGCGGCATTCCATGCCTGCACGTAGGTATCCGCCGCCGATTGCGGATCGCTGAGGGCATTCGGGCCAACGGCCACCGTCCCGTTCGCGGCGGACGCCGAGGCGCTTGGTGCGGTCGCTCCCGGCGCGCCCGCCCCTGGCGCCCCCGGCGCGGCGGCAGCCGGTGCCGTACTGTTGCTTGCGACGGCGCTCGCGTTCGTCACCGTCGCCTTGATGCCAGCAACGGTATCGTTCGAACCGCGATTCGTGACCGACCAGGCGAGCCAACCACCACTGCCGAGAATGGCGAGCACGAGGAGGACGACGAGGAGCTTGGGCCAGATTGGCGGTCGCGTCCGGGAGGAGTAGGGAGAGTAATACCGCACGTCAGTCTCCTTGCCATAATGGCATGTACACATGCGTACCTGACTGCCGCACACGCCCAAGAATTATTGTAAAGTGTACAAACGCTTGCGGCGTCGGTCAAGGGGAACGCGCATCGCAATATCGAGGCTGTCAGGTGGCAAAAATTGTGCTATTGTTCTCTCAATGAGAACGGGCGGAGGGGACATGGCGCCACGGCACCGGGACGACGTAGCTACCACGGTTACGACAACGAAACCAACGCGACCGACCACACTACTTCTCGCGTCGACCAGCCCGCTCAGTGGCAAGAGCGCCTTCGCCGTCGGTATCGGTCGCGCATTGCAAGGGCAGGGATATGCGGTCGGCTACTGTCAGCCGCTCCTCCTCGAACATGACTACGATCAGCTCTCCCCCGACCATGTCGCCTTTATCCGCGAGGCGTTGCGGCTGCGCGGCGAATCGGATGCACGCATCGCGCCCGTCCGATTCTCTGCGGGCGATCTCGCCGAAGGGCTGCGGGACGCGACGCTGAGCGAGACGGACCTCACCGAGCGGATCACCGCAGCCTTCACGATGCTCGCGTGCGACAAGGATGTCATGCTCGTCGAAGGGCCGGATACGCGGGACGAGGGGAGCGTGGTGGGCCTCACGGCGTGCGACCAGGCACGTTTGCTCGGCGCGCGGGTGCTTGTCGTCGCGCGGGGGCACGAGTCGTCGTTGGTGGATCGAATCGTCGCCTTCCAGCGCGAACTCGGCGATCTCCTGCTCGGGGTCGTCCTCAATGTCGTGCCGCGTGGCAGTCTGTCGTATGTGACGAACACGCTCGTGCCCGCGCTCGAACGAATCGGCGTGGCGGTATTCGGTGTCGTGCCGGAGGATCGGACGCTGCGCTCGGTCAGTGTCGGGCAGGTCGCGGGTTACTTGGACGGTCGCATCCTCTGTGCCGAAGATCAGGGGAGCGCTCTGCTCGAACACGTTGTCGTCGGCGCCATGTCGGTGGAGGCGGCGCTCGACCATCTGGCGCGTCGGGAGCGGACCGCGCTCGTCACTGGCGGCGACCGGACCGACCTCCTCACCGCCGCGCTCAATAGCCCCGAAGTCACTCAGACGATTGCCGCGTTCATCCTCACCGGCGACCTCTACCCATCCCCGCGCGTGCTCGCGCTCGCCGGCGCGCAGGGATTGCCGGTCGTGCTCGTCCGGCACGATACCCGGACGGCGACCGACCTGCTCGATAAGGTCTTTGGTCGCGTACGGTTCGCGCAGACGCGCAAGATCGAGCGATTTACCGCGATAATGACGGAGCGCTTCGACTTCGTCCGGTTTGCCCGACTCCTCGGCCTTGACTGATGCCAGTGGATGAGACGCCGCCGATTCAATTTGGCGGTTTCATCGCGCCCGAACGGGTAATCGGCGATTACGCTGCCGCCGCGTCGTTTCTTGTTACCGGTCAGACGCTGATTGTCACCGTCTCCGTCACGCTCGCGGCGCTCGTGGAGGGCCGGGCGGGGCACCCGATCGACTGGCTGGATTATCCGCCACTGGCGGCACTGGGCTATGAACGGATTGCCGATCTGCTCGACCGGGGGTTGAGCGCGTCCGAAATTCCGCTCACCGCCGAGGACGCCGAGCCGTTGTTGTCCCTCGATCGACTCTGGTGGAAGCAAACGCACGGCTCGTCACCGCCCGCCACGACCGCTACGTAAGCCACCCGCGCTGGCGGAGCACTTCCGCACCGAGCAAGCCGAGCAATACTTCCTGCGGCGTCCCCTTGTTCTCGGGGTGATACTCGAAACGATTGCGCTCGAGATACTGCACGCTGTAGGTCTTGCCGTCCGTCGCGCTCTTTTCATCGAAGGGTTCGCAGAGCGGGAAACCGAAGATGGCCACGCCGCCGTGACTGTCCCAGTATGCCTTGAACGCGCCGCTGAGGGTGTGCCCGGCCTCCGGGAAGAAGCGCCGGTCGGCGGTGTCGTCGACGCGCGGCAACTGCGCGAAGGGCTTTTCCGCGAGCCGCCCCAATGTGACGATAGCGCCGAGCCGCCCCAGTTCCACAGCATACGGCGTCCCGGCGTGCTCGGGGTGCAACTCGAAGCGTGCGCGCTCGAAATACTGCACCTTGTACGCCTTCTTGTCGTCCGGATTGGTGTCCGTGAATACCTCGGTGACCGGGTAGCCGAACTGCGCCAGGCCGCCATTTGCTTTCCAGTAGGCGAGGAAGTCCGCGCCGACATTGTGTTTCGTCTCCGGGAAGAACTTCACGGTCGGGTCCGTCGCGGCTGTCGCGGGATCGGCGGGATTTGGCAGCACGCTAATCTGGATCGCGTCGTCGGTGTCGAGCGGGCCGCCGCCCTCCTGGATGATCGTCGCCACAAAGCGGGATTTTTGCGCGGTCGTCATCTTGACCGCCACCTGAACGGTCGTCGATTCGCCGGGTTGCAGTGTGCGACCGAGCCCCCACCGATAGGGCGGATCGCTACTAGCGAGCAGTTCCGGTCCGACAGCGAGTCGGACGCTGCCCGCCGCTGCGGAAAGACCGCGCTTCGCGTAGCTATCGCCCTCGATGTAGACGAAATCAGGCGTCGGTTGCTGCGCCGCGAGCGGTAATGTCCCGGTATTCTTGATCGTCATGCGCACAGTGAGTAGTTCGCGGGCGTACACGCTGGTCCCGCCCCACGTTGCCGATGTTAGCGTGGCGTCAATCCCGTCGGTGGCGGCATGCGGGGGTGTGACGTCGGGCGGGTTTGCCGCGATGGGATCGGCGCTCGGATCGCCGGGCCACAACGGCAAGCCCTTCAACTCCCGCCGGACGTTGTTCAGGTGCGGGTAAAACGCGTCACCGGGGCAACTCGTATTGATGACCCCGCGATGGCCGCTGACGTTCATCACATTGTCCCGATCGATGAAGAAACTCTTGCCGATCGGGTCGAGGTCGCCCGCCTTCGTGCGGATCAGCGCGAGCAACGAGGCGCGTGCGGCATCCGTGATCGAATGGTCGCTGTAGGTGCCGAGGAGCGCGATGCCGATGCTGCCCCAATTGTATTGGAGGGCGTGGCCACCAACGACACGGTCGCCGCCGGTGCGACCTTCATAGATCGTCCCTTGCTGATCGATGAGGAAGTTGTAGCCGATGTCGCCCCAGCCCCGTGAGACGGCATGATACTGATAGACCGCGCGCAGCGTCGCACGCGGATCGGTCTCCGGGTCGCGCGTGACGGTATGATGGACGAGCACTTTCTTGAGGGCGCGATACTCGGGCGGCCAGATCTCCTTATTATCCTTGTCGTAGCGCAGCTTTTCGTCCGCACCCCAACCGGCGCGCGGCACGATGGTGATCCCGCCCGCCGCTCGCGTGTACACCACCGAGTCCGCTGGAGAGGTGAGCGTGTTCACCGCAGTGAGCGCCAGCGACCGCACGACGGGGAGCGCGCCCGCCGCATCCGGCGTCCTGGCCAGTGTGTACTGCACGAACTGCGCGGGCGCGCCGATGAGCAGATCGCCGAACGTGCCGGCATCATCCGCGCTGCGCGCGTGGCTGTCAGCGTGGATGTGCTGCCACTCCGTCCAATTCGTCCCATCCGCGCTCGTGCGCACGGAGAGATCAAGACTCGCGGCGGGCGGAACAGTCGCATCCCAGCGGGATTCAAGGGCGTTGAACGGGAAGTCGGATTGCAGCACGGGCGAGACGAAGGACGGTGCATCAGCCGGGAAGTCGGTCTGTTCCCAGGCGAAGCGGAGCGCGAACGGTTGCGAGGCCGCCACCCGAGGGAGCGTGAGCAACGTCGAACCCGTGGCGACAATCACGAAACGGCCGCCGGCGCGCAGGATGGCCCGCCGCGTCACTTGCCGTGTAAACCCCATTCCCAACCCCCGCCGCATGAGAAGGAAACAGCCGCGCCATATCCGGGCTGTACGTACGCACCGTACACGAATCGTTGCGTTACGTCAAGTTCGCTCCTTGTCGCGCGCACCCCCGCCGGATAGGATACGCGGATGCAATCGAGACCGCCGACCGTTGACCAATTCATCCTCGGACGGCGCGATGTGTGGGCGCGCCTGGAGGTATTGCTGACCGATTCCGGTGGCGGAGATGTCGCCGTGCGGCTCGAGGAGCTCGGCTGGCGGTACCGCGACGCGACGGCGGACCTCGCCATCGCGCGGCGCGATTTCCCGTCGGAGCCCGTCGTGCGGTACCTCAACCACCTCGTCGAACGAGCGAACCGGCGACTGTACCGACGGCGGACCGGCGGCGTCGCGGCGGTCGCGCACTTTTATCGCGCGGAATTCCCGCGCCTCTTCCGTGGCACGATTCGCTATACGGTGGCGGCGTTTTGCATCGTTCTCGCGGGGTTCGCCCTCGCGTATCTGGCGACCTTTGTCCGTCCATCGCTCGCCGAGTCGTTCGTGCCGGGCGGCAGCGGCGTCATCGACACGATCAAACAGGGGCGCACCTGGTTCGACACGCCGCCGGCCGAGCGGCCTTTCGTCTCCTCGTTCATCATGACGAACAATATCCGCGTCACGCTGCTCTGCTTCGCGGGTGGCGTGATGGCGGGTATTCCCACGGTGCTGGTACTGCTGCAGAACGGATTGCAGATCGGCTCCATTGCCGGATTGACGCAGGTGTACGGCATCCACGGCGCGTTGTGGTCGTTCGTCGCGGCGCATGGCTTCCTCGAGTTGTCGGTCATCTTCATCAGCGGTGGGGCCGGGTTGCACGTCGCGCACGCGATCATCCGGCCGGGTCTGCAATCGCGCCGCGAGTCGATTGCGGAGGCCGGGCGCGCGGCGGCCCTCCTCGCCTGCGGCTGTGTGCCTCTGCTCGTCGTCGCCGGGACGCTGGAGGGATTCGTCTCGCCGTCCGGTCTGCCGGGCTGGCTGAAACTTGCCATTGGCCTGACAACGGGTATCCTCCTCTCCACATACCTCTGGTTCGGCGGACGAGCGTCCGCATCGGTAGCCCGCTGAGGGCAATGCAGTTGAAGGAGCGAAGAGAATGAACGAACGCACCGTCGAGGAACGAATCGCCGACCTGGGGTACCAACTCCCGCCCGTCTCGCCACCGGTCGGTTCCTACGTCAAAGGGGTGATCGTCGGCCACCTGCTCTTCCTCTCCGGCAATGGTGCGGATCAGCCCGGCTACACGTCGCCGAAGGGGAAAGTCGGCGCGGAGGTCACAGTCGAGCAGGCGGAGGAAGCGGCGCGCTACGTCGGGCTCAATCTGCTCGCCGCCGCGAAGGACACGCTCGGCTCGCTCGACCGCATCCGCCGCGTCGTGAAACTGCTCGGCATGGTGAATAGCGCGCCGGACTTCGGCCAGCAGCCGCGCGTTATCAACGGTTGCTCGGACCTCTTCCTCGCCATCTTCGGGGAGGCGGGGCGTCACGCGCGTTCGGCGGTGGGGATGGGGGCATTGCCGAACAGCATCCCGGTCGAAATCGAGGCGATCTTCGAGGTCGAGTAACGCCTCCGTCTGTCGGTGGCAGGGTCAGCTACCCGAACGCAGTTCAGGTGTGAGCCGTCACCAACTCCGTGAGGCTTGATGTCACATGTAGGGCCGCACTACAGATTGGGTCGAGGGGAAATCGCTTCAGGCGCCGAGTTTGATGATGAGGCCCTTCAGCGCTTCTTTCGGCACGGTGCCCTTGTCGGCGCCATTCACCGAATAGGTGACGTAGTCCGGGGCGCCGACGACGAGCGTGATTGTCTGCTTCGCCTCGATGTTCTGCGA
>JBPCMC010000230.1:0-6522 GCA_051002645.1 Thermomicrobiales bacterium | reverse complement strand
AGGGGGGGGGGGTGTCCCCGTAGAGGGCACTTCTCCCGTCGCCCCCCCCAAGACTCGCGGCTCCCCCCCCCCCGGGCCCCTGAATCGTGCGCAAGCGATCGGGTTCGAGACGCATCCCTTACACGGGTGGCGAGTCGCCGCGTGGCGTGCTATGGTGCTGGCATGGGAGGCGGCGATGCCTCCCCTTGTTTTGAGATGAGGAGGGTCCTTTATATGCGAACTGTTCGGCTCAATGGCCTCGTTGCCTGCATTGCAGTGCTGCTCATCGCCGCGCTCGCCGCGTGCGGCGGCAGTGCAAAGGCGACCGCGACGCCCGCCGCATCGGCGACGCCGACTGCCGCCGCCAACCGCGTGCAGGCGACCCAGTTGGTCGCGAGTGCGAGCCCGGCGACGGCCACGACCCCGACCCCGCTCGCCAACATCCTACCGAGCAGCACCGCCAATTCCACTGAGGCGGCGCGCGCCACCGGTGGCCCAACCACCGCCGCCATCAATGTCGTCACCCCGACGCCGCTCGCGCGCACGACGGTCGTGACGAGCGTGGTCGCCACGAATACGCCCGCCAGCGGCCTCACCGCGCGCAGTACCCAGCCGTCCGGTTCTGCGACGACTACGGCTGCGACCTCCGGTTCCGCAACCACGGGCACGGCGGGTCCGCCGACTACGACGCCGGTGCCTGTCACCGAGGCGCGCGGCACGGTCGAGCAATTCCTCCGTACGGTACTCGGCAAGGGCGATGTCTCGGGTTATCTGACGCCCGCGTTCAAGTCGCAGGCGAGCGGCGACGGC
Organism: Thermomicrobiales bacterium; assembly: GCA_051002645.1. Classification (GTDB taxonomy): domain Bacteria; phylum Chloroflexota; class Chloroflexia; order Thermomicrobiales; family JALYUS01; genus JALYUS01. The sequence goes on along the minus strand of JBPCMC010000230.1, from coordinate 5,733 downwards.
TACAAACTGCTCAATATCCAGCCGCCGGTGCAGGAATTCACGGTGGACAGCGAGCAGCCGGATGCCGACGGCAACGGCGCGACCGTCCGCGCGACGATCACCACCGCCTCCGGCGTCGTCAAGCGCGGCTTCGTCATGCGCAAGCAGGGCTCGTCATGGCTGGTGGACAATATCGTCAGCTAACGCCGCCGGATGCGGTCAATCGCGATGCCCGAGCCGTTCACATCGAGGCCGGTGGCTCTGCTCACCCGTTTGGAGAATGGCCGCGAGCATCGTTCCACCCTCCGACGGGCGGAGCGTCATGCCGCACAGCGGGAACGCATAGCCGAACAATGGGTGCACGGGGAGCGGCCAGGCACATTCCGGCGTGGAGGGCGTCTTTTCCGTTCGGGACTCCGCCCGGCGCGGTATGAACCGGCCCATTAGTGGCGATCCGCTACATCACTGACGCCACCGTCCGCATCGGAGCACATCTCGCCCCACGTCGCGTAAGCGAGGAGATGATCGGGTTGCGATGAGAACGCCCACGTCGCGTCGTCAACGGAGCCGAACCGCTCTCGCAGACGGGCGAAGGAAGCACGCACCTTTGCGGCAAGCGCCATCGTCTTCGGCGGGATCAACCCGGCAACGTGCTGTCGTCGCGGGCGCGGGGTCGATATGGATGTGCTCATATGTGTCTCCCTCTCCATCGTTGTCTACGGTGTGCCGACCGAACAGGCGGCGCGGAGCCGGAGGCTCGACGTTCTCTGTCATTTCACGATGGTTTGCCCCGAGATCGCCGTGCGTCAGGCGCGGGGCACGGTACAGAGACAGCACCGGGGGCGGCTGGTATCAAAACGTCGTGCGAGGATTATCTGCACTATTTGACTGAAGATACTGAACAAACTCATGAGATGGTTGTATCATCCACTCCTGCGGCTGTCAAGGATGCGCTGTTGGGGCGATGCGCAGGTTTGTAGAGGCAAGCGTCCCGCTTGCCTCTACGGGAACACTGCCCCACCTCCGTGACTGATCGATTTGGAGGCGCATCCGTTATCATCGGGAGAGCGGAACGTTAGATGGCGACGGCGAGGGCCATGCCGTCAAGTTGATGCCAGGCGTTGAGGAAGACATTCCATGAGACGGGGTAATAGGCGGGGTAGGCGGGGTCCATGATCGAGACGGTCTGCTCATCGTAACCATAGACCGTCACCGCGTGCTCGTACGGAACGAGCGTGAACTCCTCGCCATTGCTCTCAGCCTCGTAGCGCGGCATGTCGCTGTATGTGCCGGTAATCCAGACGACGACCGGGCGATCGTTGTCGATCGCTTCGCGCAGGAGCGTGGGGTCGGAGTGGAAGATGTAGGAGTGCGTGAAGCCGCTCTGCATCAAGGCGGAGAGGATTGGCGGGGCATAGACGCCATAATGCCAGGTGCCACCCCACGGGCCGCTTAAGTCGCCCCGAAATCCTTTGTTCGGGTTCGCATCGAACCCGATCATGTTCACAAACGCATCCTGGCTGATCGTCTTGCCCAAGTACGCAGTCGCCGCCGAGGTCGCAGCGTACTCGCACGAGAGGTTCCACCACTGCCCCATGAGCGGGAAATGCGAGATGACGTGACTCGGCGCGGTCACCGGCGCGGCGAGCGAGCTGAAGTCCGCCGCGACGGGCGACGCGAGACCAATTACTAAGACGACCGCGAGCACGCGGACCCAGCCGTGTATCCTGCGCATTGCTTCCCCACTCCCCACGCCTGATCGCCCACATTCGATTATCGTGAACTGTGTCCCTGCGATGGATACTATACGGGGAATTGTCATTTTAGGGAAGGTCGTGATTTGGGGTTCGGAGTTCGATGTTCGATGTTCGAAGTGATACGGTGCTTCTTCGAACATCGAACTCCGAACTTCCCTGCCTACTTCACTGTTAGCATCCCCTTCATGCCGAGAAGATCGTGGCCGGGGATATTGCAGCGGAAGACATACGATCCCGCCTTGAGATCGAGCGTCAGTGTTTTGGTCGTGCCCGGATCGAGCGTCGTGACGCCCTTCTCCTCGCCATTGGCTTGCACATTGAAGTTGTGTGCCGAGGGGCCGTTGTTCTTGATCGTGAAGGTCACCATCCCGGCGCTGACCGTGGATGTGCTCAGGGTGATCGCGTAGTCCTTCAATTCAACCGCGACTGCGTTGCCGCCGCCCGCGCCCGGTGCAATCGTGGCTGACGTGGCTGGCGTAGCTGGAGCAACCGAGGCGGCGGGTGCGCTTGTGGCCGATGATGTGGCGGCGGAAGCGGGGGCCGTTGTCGCGGCAGGCGCGGCTGGTGTGGTTGCGGCGGCGCGGGTTGGTGCCGCAATGGTGGCAGTCGAGGCGGCGCTCCCGCCACATGCGGCGAGGAAGATGCAGAGAGTAACGATGCCCAACAGTGGGATAATGCGGTGTCGCATGGGGGTGCCTTTCGTTCGATCCAGTAACGCGAATAATGGAGCGCGCTTTTCATCACCCCCTACGTATCGCACGACCGATCGGATGTATTGCCAGCCGGTACCCTGCGTGCGAACATGCGCACCGGCGGAGCGGTTCACGGCGCGACGGGAGGCGGGATGGCGAGCACGTACCGGCGGCCAGCGGCGGATGTCGTCATCATCGGCGGCGGCGTAATGGGCTGTGCGATCGCGTACGAACTGGCGATTCGTGGCGTCGCGGCGACGATTGTCGAGCAGCGTGAGGTGGCCGCCTCCGCCTCGGGCGCGTCGGCGGGCGGCGTGCGGCAGCAGGGGCGCGATCTGCGCGAGTTGCCCCTCGCCCTCAAAGCGATCCCGCGCTGGCCGGGCCTTGCCGACCAACTCGGCGCGGATGTCGAGTACCGGCGCGGCGGCCATCTGACGTTGATCGAGGACGAGGCGATCCTGCCCGCCTTCGCGGAGTCCGTCACGCGGCAACAGGCGGCGGGGCTGGATATCCGCCTCATCGAGCCGCGCGACCTCGCCGCGATCATGCCCGGTGTCGCCGCGACTGTCGTGGCGGGCTCCTACACTCCGGAGGACGGCCACGCGAATCCGATCCTGACGACCAAGGCCTTCGCCGATGCCGCAGTACGCGCCGGGGCGCGTCTCCTCGAATGGACGGCGATGACGGGCTTCCGGCGCGACGCTACGGGCCGCATCGTCGCGGTCGAGACGACCGCAGGCACGCTTCCCTGCCGGTGGGCGATCAACGCGGCGGGCGCGTGGGCGGGCGAGGTGGCGCGTATGGCGGGCACGACCATTCCCCTCCACCCCGGCTGCTACCAAATGCTCGTCACGGCCCCCGCGCCGCATCTGCTCGATCCGGTCGTTGGCTGCGTCGGGCGGCCCCTCTCCCTCAAGCAAGTGCCGGAGGGCGGCTTTGTCGTCGGTGGCGGCTGGGCGGGCACGGTGCATCTCGACAATGGTCGGGCGGGCACGGTGGGCGCGCACATCGCGGGCAGCGCGGCGGCCTGCACGGGCATCCTGCCGCTCCTCCGGGAGTTACCGCTCCTCCGCGCCTGGAGCGGTATGGAGGGCGAGAGCCCGGACGGTATCCCGATGATCGGACCCGCGCCCGATGCGCCCGGCCTCTTCCACTGCTGCGGCTTCACCGGCCATGGGTTCGCCATCTCCCCGGAGGTCGGCGCGGTCGTCGGCGCCTGGCTGGCGACGGGCACACCGCCGTACGACATGGCCCACTTCGACCCGGCCCGCTTTGCCGACGGCTACATCCCCGCCCGCGTCCTCCCGATGGGCACGATCGACTTCACCCGCAACGAACCCTCACCCCGGCCCGGCTGAGAATCGCCATCGAAACCGGAGATAACCGCAAAGACGCGAAGAAAATACAAAGGGCGCAAAGGAATACAATAGGACGATAATGCGGCTGAATAGCCTGTATTCCCGTTCCTCTTTGCGCTCTTTGCGTCTTTGTGTCTTTGCGGTTCTCCCCAGTTTCCTGCGAGACCGCACGATTCCTGCTATCATTCGCGGGTGAAATCGCAACGGAGCGCATCGGGGAGCGGAAAACGAGATGGCAATCGCGGAGAGCACCGAGGAACTGGACAAGGCGATCAAGCGGACAGTTAAGACCTTCAAGGCGGCGAGCGCGATGCAGGTCTGGACGTGGTCGATGAACCGCGAAGGCAATCTGCTCGTCATCGAGCGCCGCCTCGAGGATTTGGCACGGGCAGGGATGCTGCACAGCGTCAGCAATGCCTTCCCCGCCGCGTACACGATGGGACGATGGAAGTAGCGAGCCGCGAGTAACGAGTAACGAGAGGGTCGCGAACCGGCCCTCTTTTCGGTTGCTGTGCTTACTCTCTGGAAGGGGGAACAATGGCAGAGGATACGCGGGAATTCAACGAAGAATCATTCGGAAAGTGCCCGGAGTGCGGGAGCGCGATGCAGGTCGAGGGGCAGGACCCGATGAGCGCGGTCGACGCCGATCATATCCTGGGAGAGTCAAAGGCGCTCCAACGGCAGAGCGATAACAGTCGGTTCGCCACCCGCCTCCGCTGCGAGAACGGCCACCAATACTGGATGCTCACCGAGGAGACGCGGGCGGCGGGGTAGCGGGCGGTTCCTCACCCCCCGGCCCCCCTCTCCATCGCAGCGAGAGCACGGAATGTAAGAGTTTCGTACGGCGATGGAGAGGGGGAGAAATGCGGGATACACGAGGAAGAATGCCGTGGCATACCAATCATTCCCCTCCCCTCTCCATCGCTGTACAAAACTGAATCGTACCGTGATCTGGCTGCGATGGAGAGGGGCCGGGGGTGAGGAACTACTCCCTTGCCTTATGGCTCGATGATATGCGCGTCCGCGATGCGGTCGCAGCGGAAGGTGCGGACGGCGCCTCGGCGGCTGTCATAGCCGCGCACCGCGACGTGACCGTCGTCCGTGACCCAGATGCGCTCGGGCCAGAGGACGCGGGCGGAGATTTGCCCATCGTCCCGCCGGTAGAGGATGCAGACCGGCTCGGTCGCCTCGCCCGCGTTGAAGAGCGTCGCGACCATCACCGGATTGAGCCGCTCGCGCAGGATCGCCTCGGAGAGCGACACCGGCAGCGACGGGCGAACCGGCGGCGCTTCGGGGGTCAGATACATGTAATGGACCATCTCGCTTGCCATATGCTACCTCTGCTTCTTTATCCCATCCGCATGGGCCAAATACGGCACCGTGCAGAAAATCTGTTCTACTAATGCAGTATACGGATTACGGCTCTTTACGTCAAAATTTGGCCGCACGTTTCCCGCATCCCAATGGGCTAAACAGGGCGAAATATTGATGAAATTGCCAAGTGCTGTCGGCGGGGCTACGCGAGGGCTCGCGCATCCGCACTAATCCCATGCGGCATCGTTTATCGAAGGCCGGTATTAGCCGTCGCCGCGCAAGATGGGGCGGGTGAGACAGGTTGGGCCGCCCTCGCGGTTCAGGCTGATCTCCGCGCCCTGATATTCGCGCACCCGGCAGCCCGCCGCGCGCAGCGCTGAGCTTGTGACCGGATTGCCGGACGCCATGATGACATCGTGCGGGGCGACAGCGAGCACATTGCAGCCGAGCGTCGGGAACTCCGCGTCCGGCACCGTGATCCACCGGATGCCGCGCTCCCCCAGCAACCGGACGAGCGGGATGGGCAGCAACGGCGGGTAGACGACCGCGAGGTGCTCCGCGACGGGGCTGATCAGCGACATGAGATGCAGGCACTCCGCCGGGCCGCGCCAATGGGACAGCGGCAACGGGACG
>JBPCMC010000229.1:0-4621 GCA_051002645.1 Thermomicrobiales bacterium | reverse complement strand
CGGGCGGCGCTTGCGTCTCCTGGCACTGGTCGACACGCGGATGGAAGCCAGTTATGTAATGCGCTCCGGCAAGAAGTACAACCTCGTCACCGGCGACGGCGCGTGGTTCGCGGACAACATCCCCTGCATGGCCGCTTGCCCGGCGCACACGGACATCTCCCGCTACATCGCCTTCATCGCCGACGAGGAGTACGCCAACTCCTTCGAGTTGAACCGCGAGTCGAACGTCTTCCCCGGCTGCCTGGGCCGCGTATGTGCGCGCCCCTGCGAGTCTGCCTGCCGGCGCGGTGTGATCGACGAACCGATCGCCATCTGCTGGCTGAAGCGTGTCGCCTCCGATAATCGCGACGCCACCCGCCGCGAGCGCCCCGCGCCGCCGAGCGGCAAATCCGTCGCCATCATCGGCGCGGGCGCGGCCGGCATCACCGCCGCGCGTGGCCTCGCCCGCCAGGGGCACGCGGTGACCGTCTACGATGCCTTGCCCGTCCCTGGCGGCATGTACTGGGGCGGCGTGCCGGAATTGCGGCTGCCGCGCCACATCATTCAGGATGAAGTGAACCTCGTCGCCGATCTCGGCGTCGACATCCGCCTCGACACCGCCGTCGGCAAAGACGTGATGATTGCGGACCTGCTGGCCCAGAACGACACGGTGCTGATCGCGGCGGGCTGCCAGGTACCGGTCGGCCTCGGCATCCCCGGCGAGGAATTGGACGGCGTCGAGTACGGCCTGACGTGGCTGGAGGACCTGCACATCGCGGACTGGCAGAAGCCGACGCGCATCGGCAAGCGCGTTATCGTCCTCGGCCTCGGCTTCACGGCGATGGACTGCTGCCGCTCCGCCGTCCGCCTCGGCGCTGAGACGGTGCAGGTGCTCTACCGCCGCACCGCCGCCGAATCGACGGTGGAAGAACTCGAACTGCACGAAGCGGAGTATGAAGGGATCGAGTTCCAGTGGCTCGTCACCGCCAAGCGCGTCATCGGCGACGAGAACGGCAAGGTGATCGGCCTCGAAGTGACGCACAGCGAGCTCGGCCCGCTCGACGACTCCGGTCGCCCGCGCGCCATCCCGATCCCCGGTTCCGAGGAGATCATCCCCTGCGACATGATCTGCGCCGCCTACGGCCAGAAGCCCGAATCCGGCTTCCTCAAGGGCCTGGAGATGACGAAACTGGACCGCCGTGGCGTGCCGATCATCGACGACACCTACATGACCGAGATCCCTGGCCTCTTCGCCTGCGGCGACTACGTCCAGAACCCCAAGACCTTCATCACCGCCATCGGCGAGGGGCACGCCGCCGTCGATGCGATGCAGGAGTTCCTGACCGGCGAGAAGCCGATCGAGCAGCGCATGGAGATCGTCGAACTGGACATCGACCAGGTGCGGGCGCGGCGCGGCCTGCTGTCGCAGACGGGCGTTGCCAAGTGGACCGAGGAGGCGATGAGCCGGCGGCTTGTCTGGGGCGACGATTACATCGACGTGGCGCGGCAGGAGATGCCGACCCTGCCGATGGACTTCCGCTACGACCAGGTGGCGGAGGTCGAGCTCGGCCTGACGAACGACGAGGGGTTCGAGGAGGCGAAGCGCTGCTTGCAGTGCCAACTGAACATCTTCATCGACGGCTCGAAGTGCGTCCTCTGCAACGGCTGCGTCGATGTCTGCCCCGAGGAAGTGATCGAGATGGTCTCCCTCGACCGCATCAACGCGATCGACGGGGACACCGAGATCGTCCAGTTCGCCAAGCAGCAGATGAGCCCCGCCGCCGCCGTGATGATGATGGACGAGGAGCGATGTATCCGCTGCGGCAACTGCGTCATCTGGTGCCCGACGGATTGCCTGACGATGGGCCACTTCCGCATGACGCCGGATTACAAGGTCGCCTTCTTGCAGGCCGACGGCTACGCGGTCGCCGACGATTAACGTATATCTATCTTGAGACGAAGCGTGGGGCCGTTCCGGTGGGAGGAACGGTCCCTTCGCTTTCCGCAGTAGCGAAGCGGAGTGGGGATGGGGAGTCGGGTGTGGGGGATGGGTTGAGCGGGCCGCTCATCGCGGTCGTGGATGACGACGACGCCTTCGTCGACCTGATGCGCGAGGTGCTGACGGACGAGGGCTACCGCGTCGTGATCGGCACCGCCGAGGAGGGCGCAGCAGCGATGGTCGTGCGCGCCCGGCCCGCGCTCGCCATCCTCGATCTGCGTATGCATGAAGCGGGGTCGGGAGTCACCATTCTTCGCGCCTTGCGCGATGATCCCTCCACCGTGGCGCTCCCCGTCCTCGTCTGCTCCGCCGACCTCGTATTCCTGCGCGACCATGCCGACGATCTGCGCGCATTGGACTGCCAGACGCTCCCCAAACCCTTCGACCTCGACACGCTCCTCGACACCATCCGCGCGATGCTCGGTACGCCGCCCGCATCCTGAGCCCGCACATTCCCCGGTAGCGTAGGCTTTCAGCCTGCGTCCCCAATCAGCCGACGACAAAACCTGCCCCAAACGCCTTTCACGCGGACGCCGCTTGAAGTTGGCGTGGCACCAATCTTGAATGCCGTTATTTCACTGAGGGGCGGCTTCGCTCCCTGGCTTCGTGCATCCGTTGCGCACCTCTCTTCCAAAACGGGAGCCTGTGTAACTGACGGTATCGTCCGTCTTGGAAAGGCGCTCGCGTATGGAGCACCAGCACATTCTCGTCGTGGAAGACACCGCCGAGATTCGCTCGTTGATTGCCGATATGCTGACCGACGAAGGGTATACGGTCGAATGCGTATGCAATGGGGCGGAGGCGCTCGCCGCCGTGGAGCGCGACGCGCCCGCCCTCGTCCTGCTCGATCTACACATGCCGGTGCTGGACGGCTGGGAATTTTCGCGCGCCCTGACTGCCCGCGCCCTGCGCATCCCGATTATCGTGCTGACGGCGGCGACCAACGCGGCGCGGTACACCAAGGAACTGGGCGCGGTGGGGTGCATCCGCAAGCCATTCGCCCTCATGGACTTGCTCCACACTGTGGAGCAGGCGTATCGCATTTCGCACCTGCCTGACGTCGACATCCATCGTTCTCCTGCGTAACGGCCCCAGCGCCTTCCTTCCTCTCCGGTGGCTATGTATGTCCTCTGATATACTTTGAGGAATCAAAGGTAGGAGAGTGATGCCAATCCGGCGCGCCGATGTACTTGCACGACGACAACAAATCCGAGAAATTGCGACGAGGCATGGCGCGGAACATCCGCGCCTCTTCGGTTCGGTCGCGCGTGACGAGGCAACAGCCGTGAGTGACGTTGATATTCTTGTCACAATGACAACACGCAGAAGTCCGTGGTTTCCCGTCGGCCTTCAGCGCGATCTCGAAGAACTTCTCCAGGTCTCCATTCAAGTTGTCACGGATCAGACAGGGTTCGCCCGGATCGTTGAAAAAGATGCCATCCCCCTATGAAAAGAGGACGACCAGAGCGCGATACGGACCACGTCACGCACATCCTTCTGCGAATCGAACGCCTCAAACGGTTCGCGACACAGGCGCGCAACGCCTCCCTGTCACGAGACAGTGACATCTGAGCGCCCTGCGGCGGCGTTCCCGCGAATCTGTGATACGATTACCCGCAGGTCGGATGGAGGGGTGGTTGCGAGACCATCCCTCTCGCGTTTCAAGTAGGGTTACGCGTGGCAAGCGAACACTCAGCGCTGCATATCGTCATCGCCGGCGGCGGATTCGCGGGGGTGCGATTGGCTCGCCTCCTGGCGCGCGACGGCCCCCGGACGGCCGCGAACGGGCGGCCCGTGCGGATCATGCTGATCGACCGGCATGACGCATTCACCTACACCCCTCTGCTCTACGAAGTCGCGGCGGGCAAGGTCGCACCGATGCACGCGACGACACCCTACCGCGATCTGCTCTGGGATCGTAGTGCCACGGTACGCCGGGCGGAGATCACCGGGTTTGACCTCGAACGGCGCATCGTGCATACCGCCGACGGTGACCTCTCCTACGACCGCCTCGTGCTCGCCCTCGGCGCAGCCTCGACGCTGCCGCGCGGCAGCGACAGCAGCGGCCTCGCCGCCCGCGCCCTGCCCTTCATGAATCTGCCGGACGCCGAGACGATTCACGCGCAGCTGATCGCCCACTTCCGCGCGGCAGCGGCGGCGGGCGAAGGCGTCACGGTCGTCGTCGCGGGCGGTGGCGCGAAGGGTGTCGAACTGATCTTCGATCTCGCCGACTATGCCGAACGTCGCCTCGCCCCCGCCGTCGGCATCCCGCGCGAGCGGGTCCGCCTCGTCCTCGTTGACGGCGATCAGCGCCTGATGAACGATCTCCCGCCCGCCTTCGACCGCGCCGCCCGCGCCGCGATGCAGGCGCGCGGCATTCGCCTCATCCAGGGGCGCTTCGTCGTCGGCGCGGACGATGCGCGCGTCCGCCTCGATGACGGGCGTACCATCGCGGCCCGCACGCTGATCTGGACCGCCGGAATCAGCGCGCATCCGCTGATCCGCGCCCTCGGCCTGCCGCTCGTGGGGGACGCGTTGCGCGTCAGCGAGAGTCTGCAACTGCCAGGCCACCCCGCCGTCTACGCGGCCGGCGATTGCGTCTGGATGGAGAGCGACACCGGTACACGCCATCCCGCGACCGCC
>JBPCMC010000228.1:0-14576 GCA_051002645.1 Thermomicrobiales bacterium | reverse complement strand
TGGCCGGATGGAAGCGCAGGACGGTGCGGGTGTCCGCCTTGCCGTTCACGTCGGTCGTCTGCTCCTCGTCGTAGGCATCAAGGAGGAAGACGAGCACCGCCCGCCCGACGCCGACCGCCGGTTCGATGACGTACGGCAGGTAACGCTCCTTCTTCTCCTCGTCGAAGAAGGTCATGTCGCGCCCGCTCGCCTCCTGGTGGCGCGTGAGGTCGTAGTCACCGCGACTGGCGACACCCTCCAACTCCGCCCAGCCGAGGCCACCCGGCCAGAGATATTCGATCTCCTTCGTCCCCTTCGAGTAGTGCGCGAGGTCCTCCGGCGGCAGGTCGCGGATGCGGATATTCTCGGCACGGACGCCGAGGGCCTTGAACCAATTGATGCGTTGATCGCCCCAGTACTGATGCCACTCGCGCTCGGTGCCGGGTGTGACGAAATACTCCATCTCCATCTGCTCGAACTCGCGCGTGCGGAAGATGAAGTTGCCGGGCGTGATCTCGTTGCGGAACGACTTGCCGATCTGGGCGATGCCGAAGGGGAGCTTCTTGCGGCTCGTGCCGAGCACATTCGGGAAGTTGACGAAGATGCCCTGCGCCGTCTCCGGCCGCAGGTAGGCGACGGACGCGCTCTCCTCCAGGGGGCCGACGAAGGTCTTGAACATCATGTTGAACTGTCGCGCCTCGGTCTTGACGCCGCGACAGGTCGCCGCCGTCAGGCCCTCCTTGCGCCATTCGGGGTTGCCGCACGGCGTCTGCTCCGCGTGATCGGCGCGGTAGCGGAGTTTGCAGGTCGTGCAGTCGATCAACGGGTCGGTGAAGTGACCGACGTGGCCGGACGCCTGCCAGACCTGCGGCGACATGAGGATGGCGGCGTCGAGCCCGACCATATCGTCGCGCATCTGCACCATCGCCTTCCACCACGCCGCCTTGACATTGTTCTCGATCAGGACGCCGAGCGGCCCATAATCCCATGAATTGCCGAAGCCGCCGTAGATGTCGCTCCCCTGAAAAATGATCCCCCGCCGCTTGGCGAGCGAGACAATCGGCTCCATCGATTCCAGTTGCACGCCGGTATGGGTCATTGCTCGTTCCTCTCGCAATTGAGAGGACTGAGGACTAAGGACTAAGGACTAAGTGGAGACAGACCCCACTTAGTCCTTAGTCCTTAGTCCTTAGTCCTGAAAAGCTGCGATGGGCTGCTAATCCTCGTTGCTGCCCACCTCGATACTCTCGCCACCAGCGGGCACAATCGCGGCGATCCCACCCGCCGTCACCAACGGGTGCGGGACCGCCGACGGTCCACCGCCCAGCATTTTTACCACACTGAGGGCGGGCAGCGCGCCCGCCGCGACCGGCACGGGGCGCATCCGCTGGTAGACCTGCGTGGTGGAGATGCTGACATGGCCGAGCATCGCCTGCACGTCGCGCAAATGATGGCCCGTCGTCAGCGCGTGCGTGGCGAAGGTATGACGGAGGGTGTGCGGCGTGACATTGCGCACCGATGCGGACTGCGCGTACCCCTTGAGGAGCAGCCAGAAACCCTGGCGCGTCAGCCGCTGGCCGCGATGGTTGAGGAAGAGGGCGTTCGTGTCCGCGCCGTGCGCGCGGGCGATGGCCGTGCGGCCCTGGGTGAGATAGCGATGCATCGCATCGAGCGCCGTCGGGGTGAGCGGTACGAGCCGTAGCCGCGCGGCGCGCCCCTCGCAGCGGATACAGCCCGTCTCCCGGTCGACGTCCGTCAGATTGAGGGCGACCAACTCGGAGACGCGCATGCCGGTCGCGTAGAGCAGTTGGAGCATCGCGGCGTCGCGCAGACTCTCGGGCGTCTTGGCGCGGGTCGGCGCGGCGAGGAGGCGTGCCACCTCATCGGTGGTGATCGCGTGGGGGATGTAGCGATCGACATGCGGGGCGGAGAGATAGGCCGCCACATCGGTCTTCGTCTCGCCCACCTGCTTGAGATACTGGAAGAACGATTTGATCGCCGCCGTCTTGCGTGCGATCGTGCTGCTCGCGTACTGCCGCTCCCGCAGCGACTGGAGGTAGTCCGTCACCTGCTCGGGGATGATCGCGGGCCACGCCGTCGCGCCGTCGCGCGCCAAGTATGCCGCCAGTTGCATGAGATCATTCCGGTACGCCATCACCGTGTGTGGCGAGCACTTCTTCTCTGCGGCGAGCGCCAAAAGAAAACGATCGACCCACTGCTCCATCCCCGTCCTCCGCCTTATTCCCCTGCTTCTCCGCACCCAAACTGAGGCCCCCGGTAACCCGCGAAGGCACGTACTTCCGCGTTGTACGTCTCTCTCGCACTTTACAAAACGTACGAACTCGTCCGTGGATGCGCGAAAACGCGAAACTCGCGGAAATTGCTCAAATTACCTGTTTCGGCTGCGGGAGGCGGAGAGCGAATAGCGTTGACGCGGCGATGTATCCGACGGTACGATGCGTCACGCTGACACGAGGAGACGTTGCCCTTCCGTCTCGGAGAGGGGTGATACCGCGAGCAATCAGGAGGGCAACCGATGGCAATTTCCGCACAGTACCCCGGTGTCTATGCCGCGATGGCGACTCCCATCGCACGGGACGGCGAGGTGGACCCAACGGGCATCAAGAATGTTGTGGACTACCTGTTCGAGAATGGCGTGACGGGTCTCTCCATCCTCGGCTCGACCGGCGAAGGCCCGGCGCTGACCATCGCCCAGCGGCAACACGCCCTGGAAGCGACGATGGAGGCGACGAATGGCCGCGGCGCGGTCTTCACCGGCGCGGCCAGCAGCGTCGTTTCGGAGGTCATCGACAGCCTGAAGACGGTCGCAGGGAGCGGGGCGCAGGGCGCGCTCGTACCGCCCCCCTTCTATTATCGCCTCGACACCGACGGCATCATCGGCTACTACGAGCGTATCGCCGAGGCGAGCCCCGTGCCGATCATCATCTACAACATCCCCGGCATGACGAAATTGCAGATCCCACCCGAGGCGGTCGCCCGGTTGATCGAACACCCGAACATCATGGGACTGAAGGACTCGGGCGGTGACTTCGGTTACTTCTCCGCGCTCGCGCGCATCGCCCACGGCAGCACGGGCTTCACACTCTACACCGGCTCCGACGCGATGCTCGCCTCCTCACTCTGGGCGGGTGGCCACGGGTTGATCGGCGGCGCGGTGAACGTCGTGCCCGACGTGCTGGTCGCCCTCTACCGCGCGTACCAGGAAGGGGATGTCGCGCGGGCTATCGCCTTGCAGGGTGACGTCGCGCGGGCGGGCGCCGCGATGCAGGTCGGCACCTTCCCCGCGCCCATGAAGGGGCAGTACGCCCTGAAGGGATTGTGCGAGCGGTACACGGCGGCGCCGATCCCGCCGCTCACCGATGCCGAAATGGAGCAATTGCGCGCGCGGTTGACCGACGCGGGCGTCCTGCGCAGCCTCGCGGTGGCGGGGGACTGACGGCGAGAGCGCCGCGCGCCGCATCGCGAAGCCCCTATGCGGACGCGACGCCGAGCAGATCGCGCAGCGGGGTATAGTGGATGTTGGAGGCGCTGGCGACGGGCGCTTCGGTGCAGCGGCCGTCGTAGGTATTGACGCCCTTCGCCAGCGCCGCGTCCCGCGCGACGGCACGCTCCATCCCCTGCGCGACGAGCGAGACGACGTACGGTAAGGTCGCATTCGTGAGCGCCTGCGTGCTCGTGCGCGGCACGGCGCCGGGCATGTTCGTCACACAGTAGTGGGTGACGCCGCCGACATCGTAGACGGGGTCGCTGTGGCTGGTCGGTCGGGCGGTTTCGATGCAGCCGCCCTGGTCGATGGCGACATCGATGACGACCGAGCCAGGGCGCATCGCGCGCACCATCGCCTCCGTGACGAGGCGCGGGGCGCGCGCGCCAGGGATCAGCACCGCGCCGATCACGACGTCCACCTCACCGACACTCTCGGCGACGGCGTGCGCCGTGCTGTAGAGGGTCGTCAGATGGCCGGGAAAGACCTCGGAGAGGTAGCGCATCCGCTCGATGCTCTTCTCCAGCACGGTGACATGCGCGCCCATGCCGAGGGCCATCTGCGCCGCATTCGTGCCGACGGTGCCGCCACCGACAATCGCCACCTTCGCGGGGGCGACGCCCGGCACGCCGCCGAGCAACATGCCGCGCCCGTCGTAGGTCTTCTCCAGGTAGTGCGCGCCGACTTGAATCGACATCCGGCCCGCCACCTCGCTCATCGGGTTGAGGAGCGGCAGGAAGTTGGAGGCGAGTTGCACCGTCTCGTAGGCGATGCCCGTCGTGTGGCTGTCGAGCAGCGCGCGGGTGAGCGATTCTTCCGCCGCGAGATGCAGGTAGGTAAAGAGGACGAGGCCGGGGCGGAGGTGGCCGTATTCCTCGTGGATCGGCTCCTTCACCTTGATGACCATCTCCGCGCCCCAGGCGTCGGCGGCGGTCGGCACGATCCGCGCGCCCGCCCGCTCGTACTCGGCGTCCGCGTAGCCGCTCCCGCTCCCCGCCTCGCGCTCCACCAGCACCTGCGCGCCGCGTGCGACGATCTCCGCGACGCCCGCCGGCGTCATCCCGACGCGGTTCTCGCGATCCTTCACTTCCTTCGGCACGCCAACGATCATCAACACACCTCCCAAAGAGTTACGAGTAGCGAGTAGCGAGTAACGAGTAACGAGAGCGGTCCCTTACTGGCACGAGTCGGCAACCGCGCGGAGAACGTATCTGACCTTGTGGCATTATCGCACGCTCCGGGTAACCGCATCTCACGGTAAGGGCCTTGCAGGATTGTCGTCGCGCCTGGACAGCAGCCGCGACGCGCGCCGATAATCCGCCCACGCGACGGGGATCGCAGCGGCGGCGCGAATCGGCGGAAAGGTGGGCGCGATGGATGTGAGCGGGAAAGTGGCGCTGGTCACCGGCGCGAGTAGCGGTATCGGTCGCGGCATCTCCGAGGCGCTCGCCCGGCATGGCGCCAATGTGGCGATCAACTACCACCACGACGCCGCAGGCGCCGAGGAGACGGCCGGGTTGGTTCGCGCCGCTGGTCGCCGCGCCTTCGTGGTCGGGGCGGACGTGGGCGATCCCGACGACGTGGCGCGGATGTTCGCGGCGGTCGATGGGGCGTTCGGTGAGCTGGATATCCTAGTCAATAACGCGGGGATCGGCGGCAGCGGGCGGATCGCCGAGACGACGTTCGAGGCATGGGAGCGGGTAATCCGCACCAACCTGCACGGCCCATTCCTCTGTGCGCAGCAGGCGGCGCGCCGGCTCGTCGCGCAGGGCCGAGGCGGGCGGATCGTCAATATCAGCTCGGTGCATGAGGAGGCGTGCTCGGCGAGCGGCGCGGCCTACTGTGCATCGAAGGCGGGGCTGCGGAACTTGACGCGCTCGCTGGCGCTCGATCTCGGAGAGCACGGGGTGACGGTCAATGATGTGGCGCCGGGGATGATCCTGACGCCGATGAACCGGCGGGCGCAGGAGGACCCCGAGCACCTGCGCTGGGCGGAGGCGCAGATTCCGATCCGCCGGGTGGGGCAGCCGCGCGATATCGGCAGCATGGTGGTCTTCCTCTGCTCCGAGGAGGGCGCTTACTGCACGGGGAGCACCTTCTTCGTGGACGGCGGCTGGATGCTGAACTGGCCGCCCGTGTAAGGTGCGCCGACTGGCGTGGAATGGAATGCAATGGAGGCTGCGATGGGTCGGCTGGCGGAGCGGGTGGCGATTGTGACGGGCGGGGCGCAGGGGATCGGCGGGGCGACGGCGCGCAAGTTGGCGGCGGAGGGCGCGAAGGTGCTGATCGCCGATATCGACGAGGCGACGATGGCCCAGAACGCGGCGCGCATCCGCGCGGCGGGCGGCACAGTCGAGACGATCGTGGCAGATGTGAGCCAGAGCGAGCAGAACAAACGGATGATTGACGCCGCAGTCGATCACTGGGGCGCGCTGCATCTCCTCGTCAACAATGCCTTCGCCGGGGGGAAGGAGTTGCACGGGAGCGCGGTCGAAGTCCCCGAAGAAGAGTGGAACCGGGGGCTGGCGATCCTGATGACGTCGATCTTCCTCGGCGTCAAGCACGCGGTGCCGGTGATGGAGCGAGCGGGCGGCGGGGCGATCGTCAATCTGTCGTCGGTACATGGCCTGCTGATGGCCCCGCGCAAGCTGGTCTACGAGGCGGGGAAGTCCGCAGTGATCGGCATGACGCGGCAGATGGCGATCGACTTCGGGCCGCTCGGCATCCGCGTCAATGCGATCTGCCCCGGCCACATCGTGACGGAGCGGATCACACCGCAGTGGGAGGCGCACCCGGACGGGCTGCGCTACTTCGCGCGGCAGTACCCGGTGCGGCGCACCGGCGTGCCGGACGACATCGCGAACGCCATCGCCTTCCTCTGCTCGGACGAGGCGTCGTTCATCACGGGGCAGGCGCTGGCGGTGGATGGCGGGCTGACCTTGCAGTTGCAGGAGGATTTCGCGGTCGATATGGCTCACTACCTACGCGACCAACCGGATACCTGGCTGCCGTACTGAGGCGCGGCGCGGCGGGGAGCGCAGCATAATCCCGAATCGCGCGTGCTACTCGCCACTTCGCTCTCTATGCACGGCATACGCCTGGCCGCGCAGGTCGCGCAGAATGACGGAGCGGCCACCGGGCGGGCCGAAGATGAGGCGGACAGCGAACTGCTTGACGCCGTATGTGCGCGCGAGCCACTGCTCCATGACCGCCGCGACATCGTCGGGATCGAAGGGTGTTGTGCCGTCCGTTTCGATGGTCAGCCCTTCCGCGTGGCGAGCGGCGCGGTAGCCGGGCAGGAGGTTGATCGCCTCAATCGCGCCCTCTTCCAGCGGGCCGGTACTGGCGACTGTCGCGCCCTCATCCGCGACGGCGATTTCGACACCCAAGTCCTGCGGCTCGTCCAACTCCGGGTCGTAGCCGAGCACCTTTGTCCCCGTCCCCTTATCCGCCGGGTGCGCGATGAGGCTGCCCGCCGCCGTTCCGCCGATCGTCTTCGCCGTGATGAATTCTTTTGCTGGGTTGGTTGTATTGCCCGCCAGTGCGGCCGCGATAATTGCGGGTATATCCTGTGCCATGATGTTCCTATCCCCCTGCCCCTTCCCGAAGCGGGAAGGGGTGACTCTGTGCGAATGCCGTGGCCTCTTCGTAATCTGCCCCGCCCAATCGAAAGGGCGCATGCAATGCGCCCCTACCCGCTCCCCTTCCCGAAACGGGAAGGGGCTGGGGGGCTAGGCCAGAAACGCCTTCACCGCTGCGACGAAGGCGTCCGGTTGGTCGTGGGCGATGGTGTGGCCGCTGCCGGGGAAGTGGACGAGGCGGGCGTTCGGCAGGAGGGCCATCGCGCGCTCGGCCATCGCATCCGAGAGCGAGCCGCCTGCCGTCGGATCCGCCTGGAGGACGAGGAAGGGTTGCGTGATGCGCGGCAGATTCTTCTCCAACTCCTGCTCGCCCATCGTCCCGGCGATCGCCGCGTCGAAGGGACCGTCCGCCGTCATCTGGAGCCACGAGGCTTCGCGCCGCCACTCGGCATCGTCGCGGTTCGGGCGCATGAAAGAGAGCATCGAGACGAGTTCTTCCGTCGGCAGATGCTTGATCTCGCGGATGTCGCGGAACCGCTCGACGACAAACACCCCTTCGTGATAGGGCGGGTCCACGGCAACGGCGCGCGCGACGCGCTCCGGCTCGCGCGCCGCGACGAGCGTCGCCGTAATCGCGCCAAGCGAGAAGCCGACGACGGCAACTCGGGGAAAGCCAAGCGCGTCGATCAGGGCGACGATGTCGTCCGCGTAGTCCACCCAGCGGTAATGCTGCGCGCCCTCCGGCTTGCCGCTCTCGCCGTGGCCGCGAAACTCGACCATGAAATGATGGCCCGGAATCTCCGGCACGACATCCTGCCACATCAGCCAGCGATCCCAGATGCCATGCAGCCAGAGGATCGGCTGGCCCTGCGGATCGCCCGCCTCGACAACATGGAGCGGGACACCGTTCGTCTCAATCGTGTGATGCTGCACGTCCACCCACTACCTCCCGTTTCGCGTGTAACGCCGGTGCGCGCGATTGCCGCCGATAGAGTATCAGCATCCCGGTCGCGGCGGCGAAGACCGGCAGAGTCATCAGGAGCGCCGTCAGGTGGACGCCGACCAGCGAGGCGAGGCTGCCGTCGATCAGGCTGGCGATCGGGCGGGTGCCGAGGAAGCAGACGCTCCAGAGGGCCATGATCCGCCCGCGCTGGTGATCCTCAACGCCGAGTTGCAGGAGCGTCGTCGCCCGCGTCTGCCCGGCGAGATAACCGAAGCCACCAATACCGAGCGCGATGAATGCCAGCACGAGCGGCGAGAGGAAGGCATAGGTGGCGATGCCGCACGCGAGCAGCGTCAGCATAATAAAGATGCGCCGGTACGGTGTCTCCGACCGCCCGGTGGCGAAGACTGCCGCAATCACCGCCCCCGTGCCGAACGCGCCGATCAGGTAGCCGGCGAGCGTGTCCGAATGGTGAAAGACCTGCGTCGCGAAGGCGGGCGCGAGCGTCGTCACCGGATCGAGCGCGAAGGAGACGGAGGCGACGACGCCGAGCAGCGCCGCCAGCCGGAGGTCTTGCCGGATAATTTGAAAACTCTCCGTCAGTTTGGGCCGCGTCCTCGGGCGTGCCTCCTGCGGCCGGGGGTGGACGATCAGCAGCGCGCCGATCAGCGCGGCGTACGAGAGGCAATTGAGGCCGAACGCCCACGGGATGCCGAACCGCGCCACGACGAGCGCGCCGAGTACCGGCCCGACCGCCCGCGCCATGTTAAACGTAACGGAGTTCATTGCGATAGCGGCGGGCAGGTCGTCCCGGCTGACGAGCGAGGGCACGATAGCGTTCATCGCGGGCGACCCGAAGGCCGTCACGAGCCCGAGGAGCAGGGCCAGCCCGATGATGACAGGCACCGTATCCCACCCCGCCACCGCGAGGAGCGCGAGCGCGCCGGTGACGATCATCGAGCCGATCTGCGTGCCGATAATCAGCCGCTTGCGGTCGAAGCGATCCGCCGCGCCGCCGGACCACGGCACGAGGAAGATAATCCCCGCGAACTGCGCGAAACTGACCACGCCGACGAGAAAGGTCGAGTGCGTCAGGCGGTAGATGAGCAGCGCCTGGGCAATGTTCTGGAACCAGGTGCCGCAGTTCGAGAGCAGATTACCGACGAAGAACGGGCCGAAGTTGCGCTGCCCGAGCACGCGGAGCGAGGAGCGGGATGTCGGCGCGGTCTCGGTGAGTGCCATGCGAACGGTTTCCCTCCTGTGTAGCCGCTAGACAGCGTGAATAACGAAACAATCGTAACCCGCAAATTGCAACTCGGAAACCAGCGTCGTATGCCCCTACTCACCCTCAGATAATTTCGTAGCCTGTCTGGTTCGACGCATCGGAAAGCGCGCGAAGCATCGTCGGTTTGAGCGACAGAAGCGGTTCATGGAAGAGTGGAGTGGCGGGAATCGCGTGCTGAGCGCGTTCGTAGAGGGCGAGGCTGCGCGTTCCACCGAGCATCTTCGAGGGATAGAAAAGACCCTCGACATGTGCAAATGCCGCATAGATCGCGCGAGACCAACTGCGCGATGTGGTGTGGCGACCCGTGTTTATCTCCTGCGATCCGCCTGCGCGCGTCGGCCAATTTCCGCAGAGATCGAGAAGCGTGAGGTCTGTCGCGGTGCGGAAAGCGACGAGCCACGGGTGATCGAGAATCCGGTTGATGCGACGGATCGCCTGGAAACATTCGGCGAAACAGGTGGAACCATTCTCCGCCGCATAGATGATCGCGCGCTCCTGTATCCGTTTCGGCGACATATGGTGATCGAAACGACTATCGGTTGGCCCCCAGGCACGGAAGGTGTTCCAGCGCGTCGGGTGATGGCCTCCGACGTTATAGATACGCCAGAGCAGCGTCCCCGCCGGGACGCTATGACATTGCGCACCGATCTGTGTGAGGTGTGCGACAGGAGGCGGGCGCCCAAATGTCGCGGACATCACAATCCCGCAGCCAGTTCCGCCACCGGTGCGTAATCGCGCCCCCCAATCAACCATTCGCGCGGCGACATCTCCCTGTAGCGATCATCACGCAGATCGTCGTTCGGGTAGGTGAACCAGTTGTAGACGGCGATGAGATCGAGATCAGCCGGGAAATGGGGCAAGACACGTTCCGCGAACGGGATCACCCGTCCCTCAAAGAACTGGAAGCGCGGCAATCGCCAGCCGCCGCGCCATTTCACCCCGTAGAGGGTACGCTCTCCGCATCGCTGCCGCACGCGGCTCTCGTTAATACCGAGCAGCGCGGCGGCTTCTTTCGTGGTATACGCCGTTTCAATCAATGTGACGAACTTCGCGGCGGTCCGGAGGAACGGGTTCGGGGCGCCGGGGGGAGGGGGCGAAAGATCGAAACCGCCCTCTCTCAGGAGTTCCTTCTCTGCTTCCGTCAGGTCACTACCATCGCCACTTTCGCCCGAGGAGCCGATCATTTCCCTCAGGGTGGCGGCGATTTGCATAACCATCTCAGACTCGGTGATCTCCGTTCCGAGGGCATGAAGGCGCTCAATTGCTTCCGAGAGTTCGTGCTGTGCTTGTTCGGTCAATGTTTCGACCACCGCATCACTCCTCATCTAACGATGCTCAGTGTCGTTAGTCATCGTTAGTCTCTCATGAGATGCAGCGTCGTGCAAGAGGGATGGAGTCGAGCCTCACCCCCACCTTCTCCTTTGCTGCCAAGCAACAGAGAGGAGAGGAATGCATCACCAGTTGGTGTGCTTGTAGCGGGTGGCCCAGCCGCCGGTGGTGGAGGTGATCCGTTCGGGGCGGACGAAGAAGAGCCAGCGGGGCTCGTCCCTGGTGCGCTCGATGTAGGCGATGCCCTCCTCGCCACGGTAGTTGCGCGCCATCCGCGTGCCGAACTCCACCCAGCGGCCACCGACGTTCGGTGTCTCGATCACCTCGGCGCGACCCCGGACGATCACGCGCCGGTACGGCAGGTCGGCGGAGTCGATGCACAAGGAGACGCGCCCGTCCCGCTCCAGATAGCGCGCCCAGTCCGAGCGGGCGCGGGGCACGAGGTAGAAGCCGCCGTCCGCGTAGTCGAACCAGACCGGGACGACGTACGGATAGCCGTCGTCATCCAGGCAGCCGAGCCGACCGATCACCGGCTGGGCCAGAAACGCTGCCCGTTCCTCATCGCTCATCGCTGGCATAGCGCACCGTCTCCTTGATTATTCTCAGGCGCATCCGCATATGGCACCAACACATCGTATCCTATCTTCGCCTCCCCCTTCGCGCCTCGATGATGCAGACCAGCCGATCGCATCGGCGCGCGGACGCTCGTGTTACACTGCCGCCCATGGAGAGTGAGCCGACCGCCGACGTGATCGCCATGACCGATGCGTCGCCCGCTGTCGCGCCGCTCGCCTCGCCGCGCTTCCGCCTCTTCCTGGCGGCGACGGTCGCCTGGTTCTTCAGCATCTTCGTCCTCCAGGCTGCGCTGCCGAAGTACATGGAGCATCACGGCTTCTCGAACGGGCTGATCGGCCTCGTCATCGGCGCCCTCTCCGTCAGCGCCATCCTACCGCGCCCGTACCTCGGTCAGGCGATGGACCGGGGCGCGCTCTTTCCGCTACTCATCGCGAGCGCGGTAATGATGCTCTCGTCGCCGCTCTACGGGATCGGCACGATGCTCTGGGTGCTGCTCGCCGTGCGGCTCTTCCAGGGCGTCTCGTCCGGCATCTACATGACGGGCGGGCCGGTGCTCGTCGCGGAATTGGCACCGCAAGGGCGACGGGGCGAGGCGATGGGGCTCTTCGCCGTCGCCTCGACGGTCGCCATCGCCATCGGGCCACCGGCCGGGCTGCTGCTCGGCGAGCACGTCTCCTATCACCTGACATTCGCGCTCTCAGCAGGAGCGGGGCTCGTCTGCGCGGCGTTGTTGCTGCCGCTGCGGCGGGGAGCCCACCCCCTCCTGCCCAAAGGGCACCCGCCCTCCCGACACGGGAGGGAGAGAAAATACGGGGACGCGGCAATGCCGCGTCGTTCCCCCTCTCCGTTCCGGGGAGGGGTTCAGGGGGAGGGGTCACTGCTCGAATGGCGGGTGCTGCCGGCGGCGATTGCGGGCTTTATCACGGCCTTGGGAAACGGAGTGATTTTCGCCTTCATCGTGCCGCTGATGGATGCGCGACATCTGCCGGGCGCGGGCTTCTTCTTCACCTTCGACGCGGCGATGTTCTTCGTCATCCGCGCGGTCGGCGGGCGATGGTCGGATCGTTACGGGCGGTGGCGGGTAATCATCCCCGGCATGGCGGCGTGCGGCATCAGCATGACGATCCTCACCGCCGTGCCGGTCTTCCCCGCCTTTGCGGTGGCGGCGCTGCTCTGGGGCGGGGCGATCAGCGCGGTCCTGCCGGAGTTGAATGCGCTGGCAGTCGATCTCGCGCCCCCGACGCGGCGCGGCGCGGCGCTCGCCACCTACACCGGCATCTTCGAGGCCGGTCTCGCCCTCTCCGGCCTCGCCTTCGGCTGGCTGGCGGACTGGCTCTCGCTCCCCTTCGTCTTCGCCTTCGCCGCCTCCCTCTACTTCCTCACCGCCGCCGCCCTCTGGCTCCGCTACGGGAGACAGGAACGGGGATGCTGAACCACAGAGGCACAGAGAGCACAGAGTAGAGATGAGAAAAGGAGAATATGAGGGAACAGCGGAGATCTGCGTCGCATCGCTTCCCTCATTGATATTCTTCTTTGTGTCTCTCTGTGTCCTCTGTGCCTCTGTGGTTCAATCCCCGCTGCCCGCTGGTTCGCGGATGACGGAGAGGACGGCGGCGGCTTGTTCGTAGCGGCCGAAGGAGGGCATCATGTAGATACCCTGCACGAGGTCTTTCGCCTCAAGAATCAACTCCTGCGCGAGGGCGATACCGACATGGCGGCCATCGTTGCCCGCGTCCGCCATGCGCTGCCGGATGCGGTCAGTGAGGACGATGCCGGGCACCTCGTTGTGCAGGAATTCTGCATGCCGCGTATTCTGCAAGGGCAGAACGCCGAGCAGGACGGGGATCGGGATCGGGCCGTAGATGTCGAGCAGGCGGTGCCAGCGGTCGATCTCGAAGATTGGCTGCGCCATCACGAAGTGCGCGCCCGCCTCGATCTTCCGCTTCAAGCGGTGCGCCTCCTCGTGCAGATCGTCGCGCGTCGGGTCCACCGCGCAGGCGATCGTGAAACCGGCGGGCGCGCCGATTGGGTTGCCGCCGATGTCCACCCCCTCGTTCATCCGCGCGAGGATGCCGATCAGGCCGACGGAATCGACATCGTAGACCGCCGTCGAGTTCGGGTAATTGCCGAGCGAGGGCGGGTCGCCGGTGAGGGCGAGGACGTTGCGCAAGCCGAGCGCGTGCGCGCCGAGTAGGTCCGCCTGGAGGCCCATCAGCGAGCGGTCGCGCGTCGTCAGATGGATGATCGTGTCGATGCCGATCTGCTGCTGAATGAGGGCGCAGGTGGCGATGGGGCTCATCGAGAGGCGGGCGCGGGCGCTGTCCGTCACATCCACCGCATCCACCCCGGCCTCTTTGAGGAGGCGCGCCCCCGCCAGCACTTTGGCGGGGTTCAGGCCGCGCGGCGGGGCGACCTCGACGGTGGCGACGAACTCGCCGCGCGCCAATTTGCGGCCGAACGCGCTGCCGTACTCGGGCTCACCCGCCGAGGTGTCGGTTTCCGCCGCCGGGAGCATGGTGATTGCCACGGCGGAGCCGTTCGGGTGCCGGGCGACCTGCGGATCGAGGGCGAGCAGGGCGTCGAGCGCCTGGCGCATCGCGGCGATGTGGGCAGGCTCGGTGCCGCAACAGCCGCCGAGGATGCGCACGCCCGCCTCCGCCGCCTGCCGCGCGTGTGCCGCGAGGTAGGAAGGCGAAGAGGCGTAGACGATCCGGCCGTTGAGGTTCGCCGGCCAGCCCGCATTCGGCATCGCGCTGATCGGCAGGTGCGTCGCCTGCCGGAGCGTCAGGGCGACCCGCGTCACATTCTGCGGCCCGACCGAGCAGTTCGCGCCGATCACATCGACGCCGAGGCGCGTCAACTCGCGCGCCACATCGCGCGGGGCGTGGCCGACGGGCGTGCGGTCGTCATCGGCGTAGGTCATCGAGGCGATGATCGGCAGGTCGGAGATCTCGCGCGCCGCCGCGATCGCCTCGCGGATTTCCGCCAGCGAGGAGAAGGTTTCCAGCAGCAGCACGTCCACGCCCCCCTCGACGAGCACCTCGATCTGCTCGCGGAAGGCGGCGCGGATATCCTTGACGGTGCTCGTGCCGATCGGGGCGAGGAGCCGCCCGGTCGGGCCGACGCTCCCGGCGATCCAGACCGACTGCCCGCTGATCTCGCGCGCGTCGCGGGCCAGTTTCGCCGCCCGCTTATTCAGGTCGCGCGCCTCGTCGCCCCAGCCGTGCAGTTCCAGTTGGAAGCGGTTGCCGGCGAAGGTATTGGTCTTGATCGCCTCCGCGCCCGCCGCGATGTACTCGCGGTGCAGGGCGGAGACGAGGTCCGGACGGGATTTATTGAGCGCGACGAAGCAGGAATCCATCGGCTCGTCGCCGCGCA
>JBPCMC010000227.1:0-3107 GCA_051002645.1 Thermomicrobiales bacterium | reverse complement strand
ATGCCGCGAGGCAGAGCGGCGCGGAGGCGATTCACCCCGGCTATGGGTTCCTTTCCGAGAATGCCGCCTTCGCGCGGGCCGTCGCGGAGGCGGGCTTGGTGTTCATCGGGCCGCCCGCCGAGGCGATTCGCACGATGGGCGACAAGGCGGGCGCGAAGCGGCTGATGGAAGCGGCGGGCGTGCCGACCGTCCCCGGCTACACCGGCGATGACCAGGCCGACGCGACGCTCGGCGCGGAGGCGGAGCGGATTGGCTATCCCCTGCTCATCAAGGCGGTTGCAGGCGGCGGCGGTATGGGGATGCGCGAGATCCACGAGGCGGCGCAGTTCGTGGAGAACCTCGCGGCGGCTCGCCGCACCGCCCACCGCGCCTTCGGCGACGACCGGGTGATGCTCGAACGACTGATTATTCGCCCGCGCCACGTCGAGGTACAGGTCTTCGCCGATGCCCACGGCACGGTCGTCTCGCTCGGCGAGCGTGAGTGCTCCATCCAGCGGCGACACCAGAAGGTGATCGAGGAATCCCCCTCGCCCGCCGTCACACCGGAACTGCGCCAACGCCTCAGCGACGCGGCAATCATGGCGGCCCACACAGCGGGATATGTGAACGCGGGGACGGTCGAATTCCTGCTTGATGCCGATGGAGCGTTTTACTTCCTCGAGATGAACACCCGCCTGCAAGTCGAGCACCCCGTCACCGAGGGCGTGACGGGACTCGATCTCGTCCGGCTACAGATGGAAGTCGCGGCGGGCCAGCCGCTCCCCTTCACGCAGGATGATGTGACACTGACCGGGCACGCTATCGAGTGTCGCGTTTACGCCGAGGACCCCGAGCAGGACTACCTGCCGCAAACCGGCACCGTCGCGCGGCTGGTGGAACCCGATGTGCCGGGGTTGCGGATTGACGGCTCGCTTTACGACGGCATGACAATCACGCCGTACTACGATCCGCTGCTGGCGAAGGTCATCACGCACGGCGCGACGCGGGGCGAAGCGATCGCGCGAATGATGCAGGCGCTCGCCGGCTACCGTATCGACGGTATCGTGACGAACCTGCCGCAGTTGCGCGCCGTGATCGCCACTGACGCCTTCCGCACGGGCGAGACGCATACGGGCTTCCTCAGTGAGCACTGGCATCCTTCGGCGCGAGAAGCACTGCCGCCGGAAATCCTCCTCGCCATCGCGGGCTACGAGGCGACGCACCATACCGCCTCGCATCTCGCCGTCACAAATCCATGGCAGGCCGTCGGCCCCCTCCGCTTCGGCAGCGCGCAAGTCCACGGCATCTACGAGAGCGGCGGCACCCGCTACACCCTCCACGCCAACCAAGACGCGCAAACAGGTAACTGGCACGTCACATCGAATGCATCTCCCCCTCTCCATCGCAATGGAGAGGGGGCAGGGGGTGAGGTTCTCTTCACCCGCCCTTCCCGCACGCGCCTCCTCATGCAGCGGGGCACGACCACGCTTTCCTTCGCGCTCGACGAAGACGGCGTGGACCGGGACGCATTCACCATCACTTGGCGCGACCGGGCCTATCCGATCCGCCGCAGCGCGTTGCCGAGCCCGGAGCAGATTGCCGGGGGTGCGACCGTCTCACTGGAAGGCGCGAGCGACCTGAAAGCGCCCCTGACCGGCATCGTCACGCGCGTCCTCGTCCAGCCGGGGGAGCGGGTGCAGGCGCGGCAGCCGCTCATTGTGCTCGAAGCGATGAAGATGGAACACACGATTGTCGCCCCCGGCATCGCCCGCGTGAAGCAGGTCAACGCCGCACAGGGCGACCGCGTCACCGGCGGGGCCGTGCTCGTCGAACTGGAAAACGCCCCCACCCCCGACCCCTCCCCCGCCGTGCGGGAGAGGGGAGATTGACATGCGTAACCGCCGCATCCCGCCCGCCGTCATCCCGGTCGCCGCATTCTTCGCGGCAGGTATTATTTCGCCGTCGCGCACGGGACGCTCACTATGAAAGGGCTGCTTATCGGGCTGATCGGCACGGTCGTGATCGTCCTCGCTGCCACCTCGATGCACCGTGGCCCGTACATCTCGCATTGACTCCCCCTCTCCTTTGCTCTGGCAAAGGAGAGGGGGCCGGGGGGTGAGGCATGTTCGTTCGTGTCGTTGAGGTCGGCCCGCGCGACGGGTTGCAGAATGAAGCCGTTTTCGTGCCGACGGGGGCGAAGATCCATTTCATCGACCTGCTTTCGGAGGCGGGCCTGCCCGTCGTCGAGGCGACCTCGTTCGTCAGCCCGAAAGCGATCCCGGCGCTGGCGGATGCCGATGCGGTCTTCCCCGCGATCGCGAAGCGTCCCGGCACGCGCTACCCGGCGCTCGTGCCGAATGTGCGCGGCCTTGAGCGGGCGCTGGCGGTCGGCGTACAAGAAATTGCCCTCTTCACCGCCGCCTCGGAGACCTTCACGAAGCGCAACATCAACATGACAATCGACGAATCGCTCGCCGCCTTCGCCGCCGTGATGGAGCGGGCGCGACCGGCGGGGCTGACGGTGCGCGGCTACGTCTCCACCGCCTTCGGCTGCCCGTATGAGGGGCATGTCCCGCCAGGCAAGGTCGTCGAAGTAACCGAACGACTCTTCGCCCTCGGCGTCGCGGAGGTCTCCATCGGCGATACGATCGGCGTCGCGACACCGAATCAGATCGCCCAGATGGTGCCGCTTCTCACGCAGATCGCGCCGGTGGAGCGCCTGGCGCTGCATCTCCACGACACGCGCGGCACGGCGCTGGCGAACGCCTACGCGGGCCTCCAGGCGGGCATCACCTGCTTCGACAGCGCGGCGGGCGGGCTCGGCGGCTGCCCCTATGCGCCAGGGGCCTCCGGCAATCTCGCCACCGAGGACCTGTTATATATGCTCCACGGTCTCGGCATCGAGACCGGCGTGGATATCGCCAAAGTCGCCGCCGCCTCCCAGTTCCTCGCCGGCATCCTCGGCCATGCCTTACCCGGTCGCTACCTCGCCGCCTTCGCCGCCGAAACGGAATGCCAGCCGGACTAACGTCGTTGTATGGATGGGAAGCACAGCACGACGAAGGTATTTCTGATCTGCGGGCCTGGCCTGGATTTTCTCTTGGTAGCGTAGGGTTTTCGCCTGGTAC
>JBPCMC010000226.1:0-3833 GCA_051002645.1 Thermomicrobiales bacterium | reverse complement strand
ATCCACGTCGGGGAGGCAGGCTCTCTGCCTGCTACCACCGGGAAAACCGCTCCCCCTTCCCCTCTGGGGTGTATAGACCGGGGAGGGGTGGGGGGTAGGGCGAACAGAGCACCTTGGCGGTTCACTTCCCATTGTTTTGCAACAATCTCAGTCGTCAATCGCCTGATAAGCCGAGGTCCAGAAGTCGCTGAAGAGGTCGGAAGACGGCGGCAGGCGCTGGGTCATCAGGATCGCGACCATCTCCTCCCTGGGGTCCGTATACCCGGACGTGCCCAGGCCGCCGTCCCAGCCGAACCGACCGGGAACCGACGCCACGTCGTCGCGTTTCGTGATGATGGACATGCCGAATCCCCAGCCGCGATTCTCGCCGAGGAACATGCCGGTTGCCGCCCGCTGTGCGGCTGTCAACTGGTCGGTCGTCATCGCCTCGACCGAAGGCCGCGACAGGATGCGCTCGCTGCCGTACGTGCCCTTATTTAGCAGCATCTGACTGAACGCGAGGTAATCGTCGACCGTCGAGACAAGCCCGCCGGCGCCGGACGGGAAGGCGGGCGGGCGGCTCCATTGGCCGCCCGCCGCCTCATCATAGACGCCGAATACTCCGGTCTCGAAATTGGTCCAGTAACTGGTCGCGAGCCGGTCGATGGTCGCGGCGGGCACGCTGAAGCCGGTCTCCTTCATGCCGAGCGGCGCGAAGAGACGTTCGCGCAGGAACGTCTCGAACGGCTGCCCTGCGGCGCGGGCGATCAGCACGCCGAGTACGTCGGAGCCGGTGTTGTACATCCACTGCTCGCCCGGCTGATACATCAGCGGCAGCGTCCCCAAGCGGCGCAGCCACTCATCCGGCGCGGGTATCGTCGCCGGGCTTGGTGGCCCCATGCCGATCTGCAGCTCATTCGCGGCTTTCAGGATGGGATAGTCGTCCGGCGACGCCATCATCTGACCGAAGCCCATGCGGAAGGTGAGCAGGTCGCGCACAGTGATTGACCGGTTCGCGGGCACAGTCTCGTCGAGCGGCCCGTCGAGTTGCTTGAGGACGGTGCGGTCGGCCAGTTCGGGCAGCAGTTGATCGACCGGATCGTCCAGCCGCAGTTTGCATTCCTCCACGAGGATCATCGCCGCCGCCGCCACGATCGGCTTGGTCATCGAGGAGATGCGGAAGATCGTGTCGCGCCGCATTGGGTCGTTGCCGCCGACCGCCTGCATGCCGATCGCATCGACATGCACCTCGCCCCGCCGGCAGACGAGGGTGACGATACCGGGCACGTCGCCGCGCTCGACATAGCCAGCCATGATGTCGTGCATACGTCCGAGCCGCGTCTCGGACAATCCTCCGGTGCTCATTGCCATTATTGCTCCTCGCGCTCACAACGCCTCTCTGCCGCCGCTCCTATCAGATAGTCGTGCGGTGTAGCCCGAAATCGACAGCGGGCGACCAGGCACGGCAACGCTTAACACGCGTTCCCCTCCCCCACAACTGTGAGGGAGGGGAACGCTATCTGGGCAGGTGAGCAGGGTCCGCGTTAGCTCTTCGCCGACTCGACGAAGATGGTCGCCTTCGGATCGCCGACCTTGAAACTCCACGAAACGGTCGTGCCGCTCTGTGTCGCGAGGCTGTCCGCCGTGCTGATGCTGCCCGGCATGGTGAAGGAGAGTTCGACCTTGCCGCCGCCCGAGAGGATGGAGGAGAGATC
The DNA here is from genome assembly GCA_051002645.1 of Thermomicrobiales bacterium. Classification (GTDB taxonomy): domain Bacteria; phylum Chloroflexota; class Chloroflexia; order Thermomicrobiales; family JALYUS01; genus JALYUS01. The sequence goes on along the minus strand of JBPCMC010000226.1, from coordinate 2,139 downwards.
GATGCCGGAAGGCGCGCCCGCCGTGGCGGCGGGATCGTTGAGTGCGCTGAGCGGGTCCACCGTGCCATCGATGCGGACCGTCGATCCCGTGTCCTGGGCGGTGATCTGGATCAGTGCGCCCGGGGCGCCACCGCCTAGCGGGCTGGACGAACTGGACGAACTGGATGAACTGGATGAACCTGACTGGTCGCCGAGCACGCTGTTAATTTGCTTCTGCATCTCATCGAGCGAGCTGAAGGTGAAGGAAATATCCACCCCCATGAAATCGGACGTCTCGTACGGCGTCGCCGTGCCACCCATCGCCGTGACCTGCGAGTTCGTATCCGCGAAGGGATTGTCGGTGCCGCTGGAGTTCGGCGTCGGCGTACCGCTGAGGCCGCTGCCGATCTGCGTGATCGTTTGCAGAGCAACCTTCGAGATGCCGATGCGTATCTTCGTTGTCCCCGTGAGGTCCGATTTAATCGTACTCTGGGAATTCGCCTCGATGCAGGCACTGAGCATCACCGCAGCGAGCAACAGCACGCCAATCGCCGTGCCCCTGCGGGCCCATCCTCGTGTCATAACCTTCATCTCAGATTTCCCCCTCGCGATGGATAAAGCGCGTCGCGCGCCGCCGTATGATATCACCCTCACTACGGGTACAACGATCTTCCTGCGGAGCCGGTTCCAGGGGCAGAAATGAGCAACGAGCAATGAGGCAGGGAGGCATCCCCCACTCATTGCTCATTGCTCATTGCTCCGTTCTGCCACCTGCGCGCCGGGGAGGATCCAGCGGGCCGGTTCCCAGTAGGGCTGCCAGCCGCGTTCTTCCTGTTCGTCGTAGACGGCATCGAGGTATTTCGCGTAGTTCTTCGGTCGCCAGGCGATATCCTTGCGGCAATCCTCCTCGATCAGCGACATCGCCCGCTGGTACCACATGTCGTTGCCGAGTTCGTCGATCACCTCGTAGAGCACGTCGCGCGCCGCCTCGTCCTCGGTGAGCCACTTGCCCTGCTCCTCCGCCTTCTTGATCTCCTGCTCGACATCGTAGCGGAGCACACCGAGTCGCTTGAACCCCATGTAGAAATTGCCCGGCGTATTCTGGTACGCATCGAAAAGCGTGTTCCAGACATCGAGCGGCATCAGCGCCGGGTCAACCGCATCGTCCACCAAAAACTTCCGGTAATCGCGTATTTTTACGGTCATCGTTGCTCTCTCCGCTGTTCATATCGGTAGGGACGCCCCGTGCGGGCGCCTCCCCCGACGCGCATTCGGCCCGATTACTCGTCGCGTAGTATAGCGTCGGCGCGTCCCTCTAGCCAGCGGGACGCCTCGGCCCATGCGTCCGGCGTATTGACGCTCCATGTTGAGTGGCCGGTGGGATCGTACGGGCGCATCGCATCGGCGGTCAGGGGCCGCACATCGATCGCGGGGAAGAACGCGGTCATCTGCCGGTCTCCCCGATCGAGCGCGGCACCCATCAGCGCGAGGCAGGCGCGGGTGTAGATGGCGTGGAGCGGCTCCCATCGTGGCGTGCCTGCCTCGTCCGGCAGTGCGGGCACGAGGGCATCCCACGCCCGGCGCTCGGCTGCCATCCAGGCGAGGAGCGACACGGAGAGATAGGGTAGATCGCACGCGAGCGCGAGGATATCCGGGTGTCGCGCCGCCGCGAACCCCGCGAGCAATCCCGCCAGCGGCCCCGCGCCCGCCATCGTATCCGGTACCGTGCGGACCGGCATCGGCGGTAGCCGTCCCGCGTCCGCCGCGACGATCACCACGTCATCCGTCACCGCCCGCGCCGCCGTCACGACCCGTTCAATCAGCGTCGGCCCGCCGGACGGCAGCCGCAGCAGCGCCTTGTCCGCCCCCATCCGGCGGCTCTGCCCGCCCGCGAGGATCACCGCAGAGAGCGGCGCCCGCTCCGTCACGGCACGGTCTCACATGCGTCGTAGGCAATCTCCTCGGCGCGGCGCATCCGTCAATGCCTCCCGGACGCTGATGTTGTCACGATAGTCATGCGCGAAGCGTATCACGGCGCACACCGGAAGACGAGAAACAGAGTGGCGGCGGGCTTTAGCCCAATATGGTTCAGATAGTGCTGCGATGCGTAGGGGCACCCCTCGTGGGTGCCCTCCCAGGCGTTCAGGCAGCGGGGAGGGC
>JBPCMC010000225.1:0-6813 GCA_051002645.1 Thermomicrobiales bacterium | reverse complement strand
CGCGGCGCCCCTCGCCTCTCCCCAGCCCGCGCCTTGCAGGCCCCCACAGTGGTGTCCACCCCCCGCCCCTACGAAGGTATCACGTCAGTGCTATCGTGACCGAGATCGGGTAAACGACTGCACATTTCTTGGTAGCGCGGACTCTATAACAGAAACCGACGGGGACCAGTATGGCCCCCGTCGCGTTATGTTGCTGTTGATGAGTCGTGCGGTTTAGTAGTCTCGACGACCGCCGCCACTGCGGCCGCCGCCACCGCCATAGCCGCCGCCACCGCCGCCGTAGCCACCACCGCCGCCACCATAGCCGCCGCCACCGCCGCGGCTACCACCGCCACCGCCGTAGCCACCGCCGCCACCGGCGCGGTCCTCGCGCGGGCGGGCTTCGTTGACCACGAGGGAGCGGCCGCCGAACTGGTAGCCGTTGAACTTCGTGATCGCCTCTTGCGCCGCCGCGTCGTCCGCCATATCAACGAACGCGAAGCCCTTGCTCTGACCCGTCTCCCGATCCATGATCAGGCGCACGGTGCTCACTTCGCCGGCATCGGCGAAGAGTTCGCGCACCGCTGACTCCGTCGTGGAATAGGGCAGACCCCCAACATACAGACTCTTTGCCACCGTCCCTGTCCTTCTCGCTCGCTGGTTCGGAACCTCGCTCGCGGATTCTCGTCTCGCGGCTGATCCATACCAGCGGTTTGCGAGGACGCACAACGCCATTATACCATGCGGCACAATGGCATGGCGAAATGGTAGCGCAGGCAGAGAGCCTGCGGCCCGCTCGCAGGCTCTCTGCCTGCGCTACTGGTTCTTTGGGAGTGCATGTGGCTAAGGAGGATTCTGCTGTCGCGGTGGTCGGCGCGGAGCCGGGCGACAGCGCGGCGGCGATCATCCTGGCGCGGGCCGGGCTGTGCGTCGCGTTGATCGACCGGCAAGCCTTCCCGCGCACCAAGCCGTGCGGCGATCTGATCGGCTGCGGCGGTATCGCGCTCGCCCGCACACTCGGTGTCGATGGAGAGGCCCTCGCGCCCTATCCACCGCTGCGCGGCGCGGTCATCGTCGCGCCGGAGACGCGACCACTCATCCTCAAGGCGCGCCGATACAGCAGCGATGACGCCCGCGTTATCCCCCGCCACGTCTTCGACAGCGCGCTCGTCCGCACCGCCGAGCGGGCGGGTGCGACGTTCGTCCATCTGCAGGTGCGCGATCTGGTCCGCGAGCGGGGCGTGGTCGTCGGCGTGTCGGGCGGCGACGCGCGCTCCGCGACGACGATCCGTGTACGCGCGGTGATCGGCGCGGATGGCTACGGCTCTCGCATCGCGCGGGCCGTGCGCGGCGACGACACGATGCGCGCGGGGCAGGTCGGTGTCGCGCTCCGGGCATACGCGACCGGGTTCACCCTGCCGCGCGCGTGGGATGGCTGCCTCGTCTTCGCCTACGACGCGCGAACCGCGCCCGGCTACGGCTGGCTGATGCCGCTGCCACACGGCGGCGCGAACATCGGCATCGGCACCCTCGCGCCCGCGACAGATACGGCCAATACCGCGCACCTGCGCGCCCTCTTCGACCGCTTCCTCGCCGATACCCCGTGGCTGTCGGGCGCAACGATTGGCGATGATCCGCCGCTCCGCACCTGGCCGCTCGCCCTCGCCCCACGACGCGGCCCGCTCGTCGGGGATGGGGTGCTACTCGTCGGCGAGGCGGCGGCGCTCGTCGGCCCGATGACCGGCGCAGGTATCTACCCGGCGATGCAATCCGGCGTCTGGGCGGCGGAGACGCTGATCGCCGCCCTGCGCACCGGCGACCTGTCCCGCCCCACCCTCCTGCCCTACGAGCGTCGCGTCCGCCGCCGCTTCCTCCCCCAGCACCGCGCCGAAGCCTCGGCCCAGCGCCTCCTCACCAACCCCACCCGCCTCCGCCGCGTCACGAACGCCGTTCGCCCCTTCCCCTTCACCAGCCCCCTCGGCGCGTCCCTCCTCCTCCACCTCGGCTAACGGCGAACAGGGGATTTTAACCACGGAGGCACAGAGGACACAGAGAAAACACGGAGAACGGGTTTCTTTCTCTCCTCCCGTCTCAGTGTTCTCCGTGCCTCTGTGGTTAAAATCCCCTCAATACACCAGTGGGATGAGTTTTTTGACGGAGCGGCGGTAGGCGGGGTAGGCGGGGAACTTTTCGGTGAGCCAGGCTTCTTCGCGGCGGGCTTTGGCGTCGAAGAAGGCGAAGAAGACGAGACCGAGCAGCGTGCGCATCCGGTTGGCGGTAAGCAGACCGGCGCCGAGTGTCGTCAGGATAGCGCTACTGTAGATCGGGTGGCGCACGACCGCGTACACCCCGTCCTGCACGAGCGTCGCACCCTCTTTCGGATGCGGCAGCGCCGTCAGGTTCTCACCGAGCGCGCGGAAGCCCGCGACGCCCAACCCGATCCCGGCGAGCGCGAGCGGCAATCCAACAACGCGCCCCGCCCGCCGCCACGTCGGCGACCATGCCTCACCCTTCTTGGGCGCGACAATCGCCGCGACAAACAGCGCCCCCTGCGCCACCACCCACCATTCGCCCCGCTCCCCGAATCGTCGCGCCGGAGTCATCTATTGCTCCTTCTCCGCATTTCTCTGTGCTCTTTGTCGGGCACCCTCTGGGCAGTATGTGGTTCAATCCCCGGCCCCCGTCACCGCAGCCGGGGATCGAGCGCGTCGCGGAGGCCGTCGCCGAGCAGGTTGAAGCCGAGGACGGTGATCGCGATGGCGATGCCGGGGAAGATCGAGACCCACGGCGCGGTTTCCAGGAAGCCGTAGCTGCTGTTGAGCATCGAGCCCCACGACGGCGCGGGCGGGCGGTTGCCGAGGCCGAGATAGGCGAGCGACGCCTCCGCGAGCACGGCATAGGCGAAGGTTAACGAGGAGTGGACAATCAGCGGCGGCGTCACATTCGGGAAGACATGGCGCGCGAGGATGCGACCGGTCGGTACGCCTACTGAGGTCGCCGCCTCGATATACGGCGTCTGGCGTACGGAAAGCACCGAGCCGCGCACGATGCGCATGAAGGCGGGGATACTGGTAACGGAGATGGCGATGAAGACATTGCGGAGCGAGTTGCCGAGCACGGCGACGAGCGCGATGGCGAGCAGCAGACTCGGGAAGACATTGAGCACATCCATCGCCAGCGTCAGCACCGTATCGAGCCAGCCGCCCCAGTAGCCGGAGATCAGGCCGAGCACGACACCGAACGCCCCGGCGAGCACGACGCTAATCACGCCCACCTCGCACGAGATCCATGCGCCGTGCAGGAGCCGGCTGAGAATGTCCCGGCCAAACTCGTCCTGCCCGAGCCAGTGGGCATGGCTCGGGCGGCTGAACCGCTCTTTGATCGTCTGCTTCAGCGGGTCATACGGCGCGATCTTCGGCCCGAGCACGGCGATGACGAGGAAGAGGCCGGTGATGATGACCCCGGCCATCGCCAATTTCTGCCGCCGCAGCACCGACCACGCCCGTTGCCTCCGTCGCTCCGGCACCGCCTGCAACGGCAGTACCACCGCTCCCTCACCTTGCACGGCAAGCCTCCCAGACCAAGCGAGAAGACAATTGAACCGCATGCTGCCCAGAGGGCGCCCGGCAGAGAACGCAGAGGGGGACCAACAATTGATATGGAAGATCAAGCATTCGTAATTTCCTTCTCGTCCTCTGTGACCTCTGTGTTCTCTGCGTTCTCTGCGTCTCTGCGGTTCTCCCCGGTTTCGATTAACTGACGCGGATGCGCGGGTCGATGACGGCGTAGAGCATGTCCACAATGAGACTGATCAGCGCGGAGACGACGGCGATGACGAGGACGGTTCCCTGCACGATGGCGTAATCGCGGTTCTGGATCGCGTCGAGCGTCAGACGGCCGATGCCGGGGAGCGCGAAGATCTGCTCGATGATGAAGACGCCGCCGAGCAACCGCGCGATCTGGATACCGAGTACGGTGATAATCGGGATCAGTGCGTTGCGCAGCACATGGCGGTTGAGGACGACGGTCTCTCGCAGCCCCTTCGCCCGCGCGACGCGCACATGGTCCTGCCCGAGCATTTCCAGCACCGCCGAGCGCGTTTGGCGCATCATCACCGTCGCCAGCGGCGCGCCGAGAGCAATGGCGGGCAGCACCATGTGTTTGAGGTTGCTGCCGAGGTCCTGCGTGAATGGCACGTACTGAATCGGCGGCAGCCAGCGGAGCTTAAGCGAGAAGATCAGGACGAGCAGTGTCGCCAGCCAGAAGTTCGGCATCGAGACGCCGGCCAATGTCGTGAGGGTGGCGAGGTAATCCATCCAACTATTCCGCCGCACCGCCGCGACGATGCCGAAGAGCATCGCCGGGATGCTGCCGAAGACCGACGCCAGGAGCGTCAACTCGAACGTCACGGGCGCCCGCAGGCGCAGTTCGGTGGTGATCGAGCGACCGCTACGGATCGACTTGCCGAGGTCGCCATGCACGACGTGATCGGCCCACTTGAGATACTGCACCGGCAGGGGGGCATCGAGGCCGTATTCATGGAGTAGCTGCTCCCGCTGCCCCACAGTCATCCGCTGGTCGACGCCGATCAGGAGCTCCACGGCGTTCCCCGGCAGCAGATGCACGAGCAGGAACGTGACAATGGAAACCCCGATCAGCACCGGCACCAACAGCACCAGCCGCCGCGCGATATACGCTCCCATGCGTCTCCCTGGAAGTAGCGAGTAACGAGTAGCGAGAGGGGTCCTCGCACCTACTCGTTACTCGCTACTTTCTACTTGCTACTTATCGAGCCATGTATCCTTCAAGGCGATGTTCGTGCCGGTGGCGATATGCGTATAGCCCTTCACGAAGGACTTCATCGCCTCGTACTGGCTGCCGACATAGAGCATCACCCACGGATTGTCCGTCATCAGTTTCTGCTGCAACTGGGCGTAGACCTTCTTGCGATCATCCTGCTTGGTGGACACGACGCCGTCCGCGACCAGCTTGTCGAAGGCCGGATCGCTGTAACCGGAGTTGTTCGAGGGCAATCCCGTGCCGAAGTTGCCGAGCATGATCTCGTTCGGGTCCACGTAGCCGCTCGTGCCGCTGACGAGTAGTTCGTAGTTCTTCGAGTTGTTGTCCGCGATGAAGGTGCCGTTGTCCTCCGGCAGCACGTCGGCGGTGATACCGATCTGCTTCAGTTGATCCTGCGCCGCGAGCGCCGCGTTGGAGAGGAAGGGATAGGACGACCACGTCTTGATCGTCGTCTTGAAGCCGTTCGGGAAGCCCGCATCCGCGAGCATCTTCTTAGCGCCCGCGATATCCTGCGGCGGCACCTTCGTATCGAGCGTCGCCCAGTAGCCGGGCGGGAAGACGGTCAGCGTCGGGATTGCCAGCCCATAGAAGGCTGCATCCACAATCGCCTGCCGGTCCATCGCCATACTGATCGCCTGCCGCACCTTCGGGTTCGCCCACGGCTTGTCCTTCATCGTCAGATTGAAGCCGAGATAGCGGATGTTGGTGTTCTGATCGCCGGCAATCGTCAGCGTCTTGTCCGCCTTCATCTGCGGGATGTCCTTGGCGGGGGCGTACTCGACAAAGTCGACCGTGCCGGTGCGTACCGCCGTGCTGCGCGCTGTGTCATCCGGGACGGGGACCATCTCGATGCCATCGAGGTAGGGCTTGCCCGTCTCCCAGTAATTCGGATTGCGCTCCAATGTCAGTTTCGTATTCGGTGTGTAATCCTTGAACTTGAACGGGCCGGTGCCGTTCGCCGTCTTCGTCAGGTCGCCGTTCTTGTCGACATCTTCCTTCTTGACGATGGCGTAGTTCGGACTCCAGAGGCCGACGAGGAAGGAGGCGTCCGGCTTCTTCAGGGTGATCTTCACCGTGGCATCGTCCGGCGTCTCGATCGTGTTGATGCTGGAGAGGCCGGCCGTGCTCGTCGATTTCGTCTTCGGATCGAGCACGCGCTCGTAGGAGTATTTCACGTCCCCGGCGACGAGCGGCTGACCGTTATGGAACTTGACGCCCTGGCGCAGTTTGAACGTATAGACCATGCCATCCGACGAGATGTCCCACGACTGGGCGAGATCGGGCTGCGGGGAGAGCGTCGCGTCGATCGTCACGAGGCGGCCATAGATATGTTCCACGATGTGATTCGTCGCAGTCAGGCTCGTGCTGTGCGGGTCGAGCGCGACTGGATCGGCCTGCATCCCCACTTTGAGGATGCCGCCCTTTTTCGGCGTGCCCGCCACTGCCGCAGTTGTCGGTGCGGGGGCTGCGGCGCCGGTGGTTGCCGCAGGCGCGCTCACTGAGGCCGCGCCGGTCGTCGCCGCAGGCTGGGCGGCGGCAGCAGTGGGGGCAGTGGTCGCCGCCGCTGCCGGGCTTGCGCCGCTCGCCGCCGGCGATGCGGCTGCCGCCGGCGCTTTGGTCGGCGCGGGCGTCTCGGTCGCGGCGCTGCTGCTCCCGCAGGCCGCGAGGATTGCCGTCGCCGCAGCCGCAGCCGTCCCACCGAGGAAGGCGCGCCGTGTCAGGTCAGAGATGCCCCGCTCGTCATGCCGGTCTGCCATTGCTCATTCTCCTCTCGACAATTTCGCGCAACCCGCACCGCACGGCTCGCCATGCTCTCCGATGGCATTGGAGCGGACACTGTGCGCCGCCCCGAATCCGAAGTGTGGTCGTGCCGGAGGTATAGCATGTACCCTCCGGGAGTGTCAATGATAGGACTTACGCAGTTGAGCGCAGCGGTCGCGAGCGAGTAGAGTAGTCGGCATGAATGCACCACGCTGCTCCGACACCGAGTACATCGATTTCCTCGTCGCCACCCCGCGCGCCGTCAGTTGCGTC
>JBPCMC010000224.1:0-5642 GCA_051002645.1 Thermomicrobiales bacterium | reverse complement strand
CAGAACGTGACACTCTGCGACAAGGTCGTCTTCATGGCGCCGGGCGGCTGGCTCGCCTTCTTCGGGCCGCCGCGCGAGGCGCTGGAGTTCTTCGGCGTCGAGACCTTCGCGGACATCTACGTGCTGCTCGGGCAGCCCGGCGCGCCGGAGGAGTGGGCGCGGCGCTACGCGGAGTCGCCCTACCACGCACGGTATGTCGACGCGCGCATCGGCCGGGCGCTCGCCGCGCAAGGGCGGCAGCGGGGATTGCCGCCGCCCGCCGTCCGACCGGACCAGAAGCTGCAGCGGGCGCAGTCGCTCAGCCAGTTCAAGACGCTGACGGCGCGCTACATCGCCACCATCCTCAAAGACAGCCGCAACCTCTTCATTCTCCTCCTGCAAGCGCCGATTATCGCCCTGCTTTTGGGGATGACCTATGGCCGCAGGGTCTTCACGGTGATGCTCCAGACGAACGCCATCGGCCAGCCGACCGGCATCAGTTGGCGTCCGAACCAGGCATCGACGCTGACGACACTGATCGTCATCGTCGCGCTCTGGTTCGGCGTCTCGAACTCGGCGCGGGAGATCGTCAAGGAGGCGAGCATCTTCCGACGCGAGCGGATGGTGAACCTCCGCCTCGGCCCGTACCTCGCCTCGAAGTTCGTCGTGCTGATGGCCCTCTGTTTGGTGCAGAACTTCATCATGCTCGGCATCCTCGGCCTGCTCGCGCCGTACCGCCTGCAGAAATTGGTCACCAACCCGCCCCGGCTCGAACCGATCGGCGGTTCGTGGATCAAGACATATCTCACGCTGATCGTTGTCTCGCTCGCCGGGGTGGCGCTCGGCTTGCTCCTCTCCGCCTTCGTCGCCAACCCGGATCGCGCCGCGAGCATCGTGCCGATTGTGCTCATCCCGCAGATCATCTTTTCCGGCACGCTGATCAAGGTGGCCGAGTTGCCGGTCGCGGGGAAAATCCTCTCGTGGTTCGTGGCGGGGAACTGGGGCGTGCAGGCGGTCGGGCAGGCATCGGGTGTCGGCGCGGTCGTCAACGCGGCATCGCAACTGGAGGCCGCCCAGAACAACACCGTCGCGAAGGACCCCTTCTACATCGGCACCTGGCCGAGCATCCTTATTCTTCTTGTGATGGTCGTCGTCTCGCTCGGTATCACCGTCTGGGCGCTCCGGCGCAAGGATGTCCAGCGACAACTGGTGAAACTCCGCCCGCACGCAGTCGTCCCGGAACCGCGCGTCGCGTAATTGGCCCACCCCAGCCCCTCCCGACACGGGAGGAGAGTCTGCTCTTGGCGTATGCGCCTGATTACATAGCCTCAATGCTTCTATGTGCTCCCCTCCCGCGCCGGGAGGGGCTGGGGGTGGGCTTCCCCACCCTTTTCTTTCTATAGTCCCGTACTGATCGGCACCCACCGGAATAAGCGAATCCTACGAAAACTACTCAATCGGAAATCGTATCTTGACAGCATGTACGTACAGTCATATACTGCGCGTATACAAGCGTGCGCGGGGATTGGTGTGGCAGACGAAAGGGGTAGGGGGTCATGGTCGGACGGACGATTGCCATCCTGATCAGTATTGGCTTTCTGACGCTGACAAGCGTCGCCGTGCTGGGGCGGTTGTGGCGCTTCGTCCTGATCCGGCCGCCGGGCCCGGCAGAGCCGCGCACCGCCTTGCAGCGCATCGTCGTGCTCAAAGCCGGCCCGCGCGATTACGCGGAGCAGGAGGCGCGGCTCGTCCGCTTCGATCTGCCATTCGCCGTCCTTTTCCTCGTCGGCAGTTTCTTCCTCCTCGCCACGGCGGGCTTCGGCGGCGCGTGGTTCGTGACGTTCGTCATCTGGTGCGGCGCCGCCGTGACGCGATGGCTGACACCGAGCGCGCGCATCGTGCCGATCCGCTGTGCGACGGTTGTGCTCCTGATCGTCGATGCGGTGCTCGTGCTCCTAATCCGTGGCGGGAGCGCGCTGCCGCAGACGCTCCTCTACCTCGTCGTCGCCCTCGCCGGGACGCTCCTCCTCTACGCGGCCAATGAACTGCCGCTGCCATTCGCGCCGCAAGGACCATACACCTCGTACCGGCGCGGCTCGCCCGCGCGCCCCGTTTCCGCGCCGCCGCAGCAGGACTACGGGATGCACTACGATACGATGCCCTCCGTGGCGCCCCGCCGCCCGATGGCCCAGGTGACGCCGATCACCTACGCCCGCCGCAATCCGCTCCGCGTCCGCGAGGACGAGGGCGCGGTCGTCTCGCCGCCCTATTACGCCAGTAGCCGATAAGACATACCGCCGCGTGAACCCCGCCGCGCCAATCCGGTGCGGCGGGGTTGTTTTGTGATACGCAGTTTCCGATACTGATGCGTATCGACGGGCGCGATGTGGCGGCGGGGAGCGGAGGGGGATCGGCTGATGCTGGTGGGGTACGTGAGCGACGAACGGTATGTGGCGATTGCCGACGTGGCGATTGAGTTCGACCGGGGAGAGGAGTGCATCGCCGTCGTCCACTCGACGCCGCGCGGGGCGGTCTACGCCGATCTCGCGCCTGGCACGTACAACGCAACGCTCGTCAAGGAGGGTTTCGGCCCGAAGCATGTGACCGTTGATGTCGGTGCGGCCGAGCCGTTCCAGTTCCGCCTCCTGTCGAATCGTCTGGTGGGTTACACGTGGCCGCGCTGGTCGCGGGCGGGCGAGCAGTCGCAACTCTTCGTCCATTCCGTCGAACCGTACCGGCTGAGCCTCTGGCGGTACGGGGCGCGCAAGGAGTTCGTGCGGCTGCTCGGCTGGTATGACGAGCACGGGCCGAACGCGATGATGCAGATCACGCCGGACGGCGACTATACTCAGACCGGCGTCCGCTGGAACACCGTCGGCTACGGCCCGCCCGATGTCACGCGCCTCGTCACCGCGCCGGAGCGGTCCGGCCTCTACTACGTCCATGCGAAGGGCGAGTCCGGCGCGTTCTTCTCCTTCCCGTGGGTGGTTGCGCCGCGCGTGCCGCAGGCGCCGATCGCCGTCCTCGCCTCGACGAACACCTGGAATGCGTACAACAACTTCGGCGGTCGCAGCAACTACATCAACGCCGACCAACTGCCGTCGCGACCGGCGATCAACGCCCGTCAGGAACTCGAACGGTACCGGGCGGCGGTCTATAACGTCTGGCGGCCCGACGACAGTGCGTATGCGCCACTCTCCTTCCAGCGCCCCGAGCCGGGCAATATCGTCCCCGAGCATGCCGAAGCGACCGACCCGATCGAGGGTCGCCTGACCTCGCACCTCGCGCCGGGCGAGTGGCGCTTCCTCGCCTGGCTCGAACGCGAGGGCTACGCCTACGATTTCTATGCGGAGCATCAGTTGCATACCGGTGTGCTGGACCTGGACGCCTACAAAATCCTCGCGATCACCGTCCACCCCGAATACTGGTCCCGCGCGATGTATCGCCGCGTCAAGGAGTGGGTCTACGCGCGCGGCGGGAGACTGATGTATCTCGGTGGCAACGGCATCAACTGCGAGGTCGAGTTCCTCGATGACGCGACGCTCCGCTTCAAGACGCAGTTGCTCGCCGAGGGCGGCAGGCTGGGCATGGTCGATCCGAACGACCCGTCCATCTACTACGACAGCCGCTTCCATCGTACCGTTGAACCGGAGGCGTCGCTGCTCGGCGTGGCGACGACGGCGGAGGGAATCATGACCGCCGCCCCCTATCAGGTCCGCGACGCCGCGCACTGGGTCTTCGCGGGCACCGACCTGCGCGACGGCGACCTCTTCGGAGAGGCGAGCCTGCACGAGCGCGTCCATGGCGGCGCGTCCGGCCACGAGACGGACAAGATGACGCCGCACTCGCCGCCGAACACCGCGCTGCTCGCCAAGGGGACGAACCCGGACGCAGGCGGCGCGGAGATGGTCTATTACGAGACGGAGAGCGGCGGCGCGGTCTTCTCGGTCGGCTCGATCACCTATCCCGCCAGCCTGCTTGTCGATCCCGCCATCTCGCGCGTCACGGCGAACGTTATCGACCGCTTTCTGCGGGGTGGGGCAGATGAAAATCACAGCGATTGACTCCCTGCCAGTCAGCGCGGGCATAACCCGCGACGATACGGTATCGTCGCGGTCGGCTCCGTTTCTCCAAATGATAACCTGCAAGGCATCTTTGGCTGGCGACTGCGTGAGCGTAGATGATGAATAACGAGCATGTTCCCGCGCGGATGGATTGGGCGATGTTGCAAGATGAGATAGGCGCCGAGGATGGTCATGGAGGGTCGGATATCGCGCAGCGTGCCCTTGAAGCAATCATTGGTGACGAGAACATTCGCACTGCGGTCGTAGTGGTCCTTGATTGGCAACCCGGCTCCGAAGTCGCTCGGAGCGTTTTGCGCTCAATTCACTCTCTCACCGCCACCGAGATGGCTTATCAGGAATACAGAACGGGAAACCCGGATCGGGCTATATCAGCTCTCGGACTTATCGCGCACATTTCTCATCTGCGGGCGCTCGATTGGGTTGAGGAGTTCTTGAGCGATGACGCGGCGGCCGTGTGGGGAGTGAACGTCCTGGATCAGTTGATCTGGTCGGGTGCTATTACATTGAACGATCCACAAGTGGCGAAGCTACTTGCACTGATGGAATCGCATCATGACGAGCGAGTTCGCGAGAAAGCATCGTATATTCGGGAATACATGGATGATCGAGACCAACGCAGGAGATAATTCGGGATGCAGATCACCACCATTTCGCCCGTGATCGTCAACGCGCAGATGCGCAACTGGATTTTCGTCAAGGTCGAGACGGACGAGGGGATCACCGGCTGGGGCGAGGCGTCGCTGGAGTGGAAGACGCGCGGTGTTGCCGGCTGCATCGACGACCTCGCGCCCTTCGTCATCGGGCTGGACCCGCGCCGCATCGAGCACCTCTATCAGGTGATGTTCCGGCAGCCCTTCTTCCGCGCCGGGGTGGTCGGTATGTCCGCGATCAGCGGTATCGAGCAGGCGTGCTGGGACATCTTCGGCAAGTCCGTCGGGCTGCCCGTCTACCAACTGCTCGGCGGCGCGGTGCGGGACAAAATTCGCATGTATGACCACCTCGGCGGTGGCGAGATGGCGAGCCTCTATCTGCAGGACACCGAGGCGCAGATGGCCGCTCGCGCCCGCGAATCGGTCGATGCCGGGTACACGGCGCTCAAGGCGCTCGTCGTGCCCCGCAGCGGCCCACTGGAAGGGCACGCCTCCATCGCGCGTGCGGCCAGGCTGATGGAGGCGATCCGCAACGAAGTCGGCGATGAGATCGACATCATGGTCGATTTCCACGGCCGCACGCTGCCGGAAATGGCGGTGCTCTACGGCGAGGCGCTCGCGCCGTACCGCCCGTATTTCATCGAGGAGCCCTGCCTACCGGACAGCGTCGATGGCCTCCTGCATGTCTCGCGCTCGCTCTCTACGCCCATCGCCGCCGGAGAGCGGTTGGTGACGCGCTATCAGTTCCGGGAGTTGCTGGAGAAGCGGGCTGTGGCGATCATCCAACCCGATCTCTGCCATTGCGGTGGCCTCTGGGAGGCGCGCAAGATCGCCGCGATGGCGGAGACCTACTACATCTCCCTCGCGCCGCACAACCCGCTCGGCCCGATTGCCACCGTCGCCGCCATCCATTTCGCCCTCGCGACAC
>JBPCMC010000223.1:0-4731 GCA_051002645.1 Thermomicrobiales bacterium | reverse complement strand
TCGTGGCACCGGTACAGCAGCGGAGGGCGGTTCGAGCACCGCCCCCTACGCAGACATCCCGCTCTGATCGTCGCGTGACTGAACCGTAGGGTGCTTCAGCCTGCCTTCACGTTTTCCGCAGGGAGATTGACACGGCCCCGTGGCGCGTAGTATTGCCTGCGTGCGGGAGGGTGAATGGCAGGAGCATCGCGGCATGGCGGAGAGCATCGAAACGGATGTGGCAATTATTGGTGGCGGGCCGGTCGGTCTGACGCTCGCGATGGACCTCGCCGGGCGCGGCGTTCGGGTGACGGTGCTCGAACAGCGCGAGCGTGGCGAGCCGCCGAGCGTCAAGTGCAATCATGTCGCCGCCCGCTCGATGGAGTTGTTCCGGCGCCTCGGGGTCGCGCGCACGCTCCGGGATGCCGGGATGTCGGCGGATTACCCTAACGACATCGCTTATCGCACGACGATGGTCGGGCGGGAGTTGTCGCGCATCCCGATTCCCTGCCGCCGCGACCGCTACACCGCCACCGGTGGCCCGGATACGTGGTGGCCGACCCCGGAGCCGCCGCACCGGATCAACCAAATCTTCCTCGAACCGATCCTCTTCGACCATGCCTCGGCGGCGCCCGGCGTCACGATCCTCAACCGCGTCTGCTTCGCGGACCTCACGCAGAACGACGATGGCGTGACGGCGCGGGCCCGTCACCTCGACACGGGCGAAGAATTATCAGTCTCCGCGCGCTACCTGATCGGGTGCGATGGAGGGCGATCCGAGGTGCGCCGCGCGATAGGGGCGCACCTCGCGGGCGATCCCGTTGTGCAGCGCGTCCAGTCGAGTTACATTCGCGCGCCGCAGTTGCGCTCACTCGTGGGCGGGGCGCCCGCGTGGGGGAATATCTCGCTCAATCCGCGCCGCAGCGGCACCGTCTACGCCATCGACGGGCGGGAGGCGTGGCTGATCCACAACTACCTCAAGGACGACGAGGCGGACTTCGATGCCGTTGACCGCGATTGGGCGATCCGCGCGATCCTCGGCGTCGGCGCGGATTTCCGGTACGAGATCATCAGCAAGGAGGACTGGTTCGGTCGCCGCCTCGTCGCTGACCGCTTCCGTGACCGGCGTGTCTTCCTCTGCGGCGATGCGGCGCATATCTGGGTGCCCTACGCGGGCTACGGCATGAATGCGGGCCTGGCGGACGCGGCGAACCTCAGTTGGCTCCTCGCCGCCCGCCTCAATGGCTGGGGCGCGGCGGGCATCCTCGATGCCTACGAGCGCGAGCGCCAGCCGATCACCGAGCAGGTGTCGCGCTTCGTGATGGATCACGCCCACGCGATGGCGAAGCAGCGGCGCGGTGTCCCGGCGGCGATCGGGGAGGAGAGCGCGGCGGGCGACGCCGCACGCGCAACAGTCGGCCAAGCGGCCTACGACCTCAACGTCCAGCAGTATTGCGCTGCCGGGCTGAACTTCGGCTACTACTACGACGATTCGCCGATCATTGCCTACGACGGCGCGCCGCACCCGCCCTACTCGATGGGGGACTTCACGCCCTCGACCGTCCCCGGCTGCCGGACGCCCCATCTCTGGTTGGCCGACGGGCGGTCGCTCTACGACGCGCTCGGCCCGGAATACACGCTGCTGCGCTTTGACCCCGCCATCGTCGTGGACGGCCTGCTGACCGCCGCCGCCGCACGCGGCCTCCCGCTCCGACTGCTCGATATCGTCGCGTCCGAGGCTGCCGCCGTCTACGACACCCGGCTCGTCCTCTCGCGGCCCGATCAGCACATCGCCTGGCGGGGCGACGCACTGTCGGCAGATTCGCTCGCCCTGATCGATCGCGTGCGGGGTGCCGGGACGACGTGAGCGAGAGATGAGAACGTGGTAGCGTAGGCTTTCCAGCCTGCGTCCCGTTCGCAGGCTGGAAGCCTGCGCTACCGACTTTGTCGTCGCATCCGCGAGTCCTGGCACGGATAGTCACAGCGTGAAACCGCGTGCTACAATGGCGACCGACGCACGCGCAGTCTGCTGTGCGGCCTTGCGGCCAGCTCCGCGCAGCCCAGACGCCACATCTCAGCGTGGCAAAGGAGCGGAACGCGCCTCCATGACACCGCTGCTGATCGCCTTCGAACTGCCGTGGATATTCACGCGCCTGACGCCGCTCGCGCTGCTCGATATTTTCGTCGTGGCCGCCATCTTCTTCTGGCTGCTCACCGTGGCGCGTGGGACGCGGGCGATGCCTCTCCTGCGCGGCATCGCCATTCTGCTCGGCATGATCGCCGTCCTGTCCACCACGCTCAATCTCACCGCGCTCCGGCGACTGCTGGAAATCGCCTTCCCCGCCCTCGTTATCGCCGTGCCGGTCATCTTCCAGCCCGAGTTGCGGCGCGTGCTCGAGCAACTCGGTCAGACGCGCAACTGGCTCAATCTCCCCTTCGCGCATACCGAGGAGGATATCGAAAAGACGATCGACGAGATCAGCCGCGCGGTTGTGCAACTCTCCCGGCAGCGGATCGGCGCGCTTATCGTCATTGAGCGGGAGACGGGCCTACAGGAGTATGCGGATCGCGGCGTGCCGCTCGACGCGGCCTTGACGCGGCAGACGCTCATTCAGATCTTCACGCCCAATACTCCCCTGCACGATGGCGCGGTGATCGTGCGGCAGAACCGTATACTCGCCGCCGCCGTCGTCCTGCCGCTCACCGAGGCGCCGATTGGCGGGACGCTCGGCACGCGCCATCGCGCCGCGGTCGGCATCAGCGAGCAATCGGACGCTATCGCCATCGTCGTCTCCGAGGAGACGGGGCAAATTTCGATGGCGATGGGTGGACGGCTCGTGCGCGACTTGACGCACGATAAGTTGAAGGCGACGCTGCGGGCACGTCTCCGCGTCGATCGTGACGATCACGGCGACACCAGGCGACCGCATCTCTTCTCGCGCGGTCCGCGTAGCCCTCGGAAACCTCGCAATCCAAAAACGGAGGCAGCCGCCGATGGCGAGCGTCCGGCAGCAGACTAATCGCCCCGTATCGAGCGGCGTGGTGAGCCGCGCGGTGCTCGCCATCGTGCTCGCCTTCGGCTTCTGGGCGTGGGTGACGAACAACAACGACCCCGACCGCCGGCAAGATTTCCCCGACATCCCCGTCACACCGATCTATACTCCCGCCGGAGTCGCCATCACCAGCATGAGCCCGACGACGGTGACCATCTCGATCTGGGGGCCGCGCAGTGTCGTCACGAATCGGGCGCTGCAGGCGGGCAACTTCTCGGCGACGATCGACCTTAAGGAGATCAAGACAGGCACGCAGGACGTGCCAATCCATGTTCAGACGACGCAGGGCAACCTGCGCAAGAAGAGCGCCAATCCCTCAACTGTGCAGGTAACGGTCGAGCGCAGCATCGAGAAGACACTGCCAGTCGTCGTGCCCACGCCGACGCAACCGGGCGTCACCGTGAATAACGTCACTCCGACACCGGCGGAAGTGGTTGTCAGCGGGCCGGAGAGCAAGGTCAGCGCGGTCACGCAGACGATTGCCGCGCTCGACATCGGCGACCGCACGACGAACTTCACGAGCCCGCCGGTCGATGTGAAAGCGGTGGACGCGAGCGGCAGGGACGTTACTGGCGTGACGCTCTCGCCGCCGCGCGTGACGGTCGCCGTCGATCTCACCGACCTGCGCAACGAGCGCGTCGTGCCGATCAGCACCGCCGATGTGACGGGCGCCCCCGCGCCCGGCTTCAAACTCGATACGGTCCTCCCCACACCCAATCAAGTGACGCTGATGGGCGATCCGCAGGTGATCCGCACCGTCCCGAACATTCCGACGCAGCCGATCGTCATCGATGGATTGAATCGGGCGACCACGCTAACGGTGCCGCTCGATACATCGAAACTGCCATCGGGCGTGACGATCAAGGACAATGTGACGAATGTGAACGTACAAATTAGCATTGTCGAGATCACCCAGGACCGCGCGTTCCCGGCGGTGCCGGTCACGCCGGTGAACCTGCGCACCGGCCTGCAACCGACGCTTTCCCAGCGCGAGGTAACCGTCACGCTCCGAGGGACGCGCCAGCAACTCGATCAGATCAACGGGACAAACATCGTCGCGCTCGCCAATCTCGCCAGTTTCACCGGCCCGGGTGGGCCGAAGGCCGTCGACATCGAGGTGCAATTGCCGTCGGGCAGCCCCGTCTCGGTGATCAAGACCGACCCGCCCGCGATCCAGGTAACGGTGACTGCGATTCCGACTCCTACCCCGGTGCCCACAGCCACCCTGCCGCCACCGACGCCGACCCCCGCGCCGACGCCAACTCCCCGCCCGCCAACTTCGACGGCAGCGCCGTGATGGTCTTCACACCCCGGCTAATTCTTGATATTCTTGTGCAAATGCAACAGGAAAACGATCCGGTTCCGCGAGTTTGATCGTATACTGATGCAGTTCACGGTGTATACTTGGCAGAATGGATGACAACGCGGGTCCTCGGTCTCTGGCGAACACGGTTCGACACCGCATGGTGTCCGTGACGGCGTTAAGGGTACGGGAGGAAATGTGATGCGCACGTCTATCGGGTCCGATCAGCCGATGCACGCCGGGGTGAGCCGGCGCGTCTTCCTGCGCGGTGTCGCGGCGGCCGGGGCGACGAGTGCGCTCGGTGCGCTGCTCGCCGCCTGCGGCAGTAGCAGCGCGACGGATACGCCGAAGGCGGCGGCAGCGACGACGGCCCCCGCCGCAGCCACGACCGCACCG
>JBPCMC010000222.1:0-10578 GCA_051002645.1 Thermomicrobiales bacterium | reverse complement strand
TCCGCGTTGAGGAGATGTAGTTCCTCGACCTGCCCCTCGACGCGCTCGTACAGTCGCGCATTGGCGACGGCGACCGCCACCTGCGCCGCCACGCGGTCGATCCGCTCGGCGTCCTCGGGCGTCAACCGGCCCGGTCGGTCGCCGAGGACGGAGAGCACGCCGATTGGCTGGCCGGTGACGACGAGCGGCGCGATGACCATATTCGTCGGGTACGTCGAGAGTGGGAGGCGGGGCGGCACCGGCAAGCCCTCCCGCGCGAGATCGCCGACATACAGGGACGTGCCGGACGTGAAGACATGGCCGCGCAGCGATCCCTCGATGGGGATGCGTTGCCCGCGCTGGCCGTCGTGGTCGGCGGTATCGCGAATCACCAACAGATGTTCCATGTCCGGCTCGACAACGACGATAGAGGCGCGGTCGTAGGCCACCATGTCGCGCAGCGAGGAAAGAACGCGGTCAAGCACGGTCGTCAGGTTGAGCGACGAACTAACCGCGCGGCCAATGGCGTTGAGCGATTCCAAGTCCTCCGCGCGTCGTTGCAACTCCTCGGCGAGGCGGGCGTTCTGCATCGCGACGGAGAGTTGCTCGGCGACGCGGGCGGCGAGTTCAATTTCCGCGTCGGTGAAGCGATGCGGCGCATCGGTCGCATCGACACCGATCGAACCGATCATCTCGCCGCGCACGACGATCGGCACGATGAGGATTGATTTCGTGCCGCGCGCCGCAAACATCTCTCGCTCGACAACGGCAATCGGGTCCGAAGCAACGTCGGTAATCGCGAGCGGCGTGTGCGTGGTCATCAGGTGCTCGAAGATCGGGTTGCCCACGACGGGGAGGCGGATATCTGCCCACGCGTCGTGCGTATGCGTGGATGAATCGGCGACGAGCGTCGCGTAGGTACGATCCGCGCTGAGGAGGGCGACCGCACCCTGGGTGAATCCGAAAAGGCCGATGAGCGCCTCAATCGCCGTCTGACAGAGCGTGAGGAAATCCCGCGCGGAATTGACGCCGATGGCGAGGCGGTTGAGGGTTGCCAGTTCGGCATTCTGGCGGCGCAACTCCTGATTACTCTCCTCCATCGCCTTTTGCAGTGTCACTTCCGGCGTGACATCCGCGATGGTCGCCAGGAGGCGCACAATCGTGCCGTCCGCGTCGCGCACCGGCGCGAAGGAGAAGTCCCAATAGGCGGGCCGCGCGCCGCCGAGCGGGAAGGCTTTGATTTGCAGCGGCTCGCCTGTGCGCAGAACGTACCGGCAGGCGGCGGCGAAGCGGCGGATGTTCGGATCGTCCGGCAACTCGCGCAGGCGGCGACCGATCACCGCCACCTCGCGCCACGGCGCGCCCGGCAACGTCCGCACCGTCTGGTTGGCGGCGAGGATGCGCAGCTCGCGCGCGTCCATGACGACCACACCGATCGGCAGGAGATCGAGGATCGTATCGGAGACGGCGCCCGCGCCTGCGAGCTCGGCGGCGTGGATACTCACTCGCTCTCTCTCCGTCGCTCTGCTCGCCACACGCCACCCCTCGTCGTTTGAACGTACAATGATTGTCGCACACTCGCGGATGAGCGTAAACGTTCGTTCATTCTTCGCAAATGGGAAGCAAAATGGCTCTGCTGGTCGCCCTCACCCTCCTCACCCTCGTGCGCGTGCCCCTCCCGCGCGCGACGACGGCGCGGGATCACGGCGCGGCAGTCGCGTGGTACCCGGCGGTCGGCTATCTGCTCGGCGGGGCGCTCGCACTGCTCGATCTCGGCCTGCGGCACACGAGATTGTCCGCGTTCGTCATCGCCGCGCTGCTCGTTGCGGCACTCGCGCTCCTGACCGGGTTCCTCCACCTGGATGGGCTGATCGACACGTGCGATGCCGTTTTCGTGCAGCGCACGCGCGCGGAACGCCTGCGCATCGCGCGCGACCCACGGGCCGGCGCATTCGGAGCGATCGGTGTCATGTTGTTGCTGAGTCTCAAGGTGGCATTGCTCGCCGGTCCGCTGACCGGATCGCGTGCGTCGATCATTCTCTGTTTTCCTGCGCTCGCCCGGCTCATTATGGCCGCCGCAGTCGTGCTGCTGCCCGCAGCACACGATCCCAGCGGGCTCGGCGGCGCGGTGAAGGAGCATACCCGCCGGTGGACATTACCCGTCGCCGTTCTCGTCGCTGTTGTTCCCGCGTGTGTCTTGCTCCGCTGGGAAGCCCTCGCATTGATCGCTGGCACCCTCATCGGCGGCACGCCCGTCGCTATCCTCGCGCTGCGACGCCTCGGCGGCACGACGGGTGACATCTACGGCGCGATCTGCGAGTGCGCGGAAGTCGGCGCGCTCATCGCTGCGGCGCTGCTGACGCCATGAAACCAGATGAATCGCAGAGGCGCAGAGAGTGCAGAGAAAGGAAAGAAGAAAGATTGATTCCCCTTCTCTTTCTCTGCGCTCTCTGCGTCTCTGCGGTTCAATCGTTTTCGACCGGGAGGTTAACACGCGATGGGGCGATTGATATTGGTACTCGGTGGGGCGCGGAGTGGGAAGAGTGCATTCGCGGAGCGGTTGGCGCGCGGGAGCGGGGGCGACGATGTGCTCTATGTCGCGACCGCGACGATCACGGATGATGAGATGGCCGCGCGCGTCGCGCGCCACCGGGCTGACCGTTCCGCCGCATGGGAGACCGTCGAACTGCCGCTGCGCGTCGGGGACGCATTGCGGGAGCGCACCGCTCTCCCGCCAGTCATCCTGCTCGATTGCCTGACATTGCTGCTCTCGACACCCGCCTTGACGAACCCGGACCTTTCCGAAGCCGCCATCGAGGAGCACGCAACGGCGGAGGTGGATGGTCTGCTACGGCTACGCGACGGATATCCGGGCACGTTGATTGTCGTCTCGAACGAGGTCGGCATGGGCCTCCACCCGAACTCCGCGCTCGGTCGCATCTACCGCGATGCCCTCGGTCGTGCCAACCAACGCCTCGCCGCCCGTGCCGACGCCGCCTACCTGCTCGTTGCCGGAATCCCGCTCGACCTAATGCGTTTGAGATCGCACATAGTTGATGCTGTATGATGGCATGAATGGGATGATAGGCGGTCGTGGTATGGAGCACTAATGCTAATTACGAATCTATCAGTCGAAAATCTGAAATCGTTCGGGGAGCGGCAGGAGGCACCCCTAGCGGATATCACCCTCGTGTATGGCCCGAATTCTGCTGGGAAGAGTACTCTTATTCAGTCGTTATTGTTGCTCAAACAGACAATGGACGCTGCTAAAGAGTATCGGGCGCATCTGATCGCGCGTGGGCCATTTGTCGATCTCGGGAGCTTCTCCGCGTTGGTACACCTTCATGATATAGAGAGGCCCGTCGTCATTGGCGTCACTGGTTTATTCGACCCCGAATATCACGAGCAGCCTCTTCCGATTCTGGATGCAGAAAGGAGCAAGGCCAAGACGGACTTCACATTCATGTGGGATGAAACGCTTCGCTCGGCGACTCACCGCTCCACTTCGATCGACTTTGGAGGGGAACGTTTCACATTCGAACGAATCACGGAAGTGATGTACGATGTTTCGATGGAATCTGAAAACATCTTCTCTCGCTACCGGTATGGTGCGTTTAAGCTTGTTGGGAAGGAGAATGAGACCCCCCGCTATTTTGTTTCTGAGGATCTCCTTCCGTCTGAGGAATTCGCTCGAATGGGCAGGAATTACACGGAACCTTACCCTCTAGAAGAATTTGGGGAATCCGACTATGCTAATGAAGCGGCTTGGAGCGAATATGAAAAGTATCTCGAAGAGCACCGCGCCGAGTTTGTAAGACAAAGATTTCAAGAGCAGCGAAAACAATCAGAGAATGTTGTCAACAAGTTGGAGTGGCTGCGATCGATGCGCCCAAGCCCTGAAGATGAGGGTGTTGATTATTGGCAATACAGAGACAATTTCAATTCAATCGTCCACATCGGGCCAGTGAGAAGCGTTCCAGAGCGTTTCCATATCCTGAGCAATCACGGAAATAAAGAGGTGGGGCGTAACGGAGAGAATATGACGGACGCCCTAGTTTATTCAGGGGCAGATCGAATATACATCGATGCCGGCGAGATCGTGTCTAACCCGAAAGTGGGTTTGCATAGCGAGATTTTGGAAGCTATCAATGGTTGGCTTGGGACGCTGGGCGTATCCTATAACATCGAGATTCAGCCGATTCGGGCGGATTTCATCGGTGACGCGGTCGCACTGACGCTTGTGCATCGCCAGAGTAAGGTTCGCGTGAGTATGGCTGATGTCGGATACGGGATAAGCCAGGTGTTACCCATCATCGTTCAATGTTGCCTCAGTGAGCGATCAATCATATGTATCGAGCAACCTGAGCTTCACATTCACCCGCGATTACAAGCTGAAATGGCAGATTTGTTCATTGATTGTGTCGGTCTGAGCGAGCGTTTTAATTGGGCAAACACGGTGGATTTCCCAGATGAGGTAACTGACGGAGCCACAGTGGTAGAATCGATTGAAGATTCGATAACAGATAGAGGCATCACAGGGGACGATCAGAGCGATTCCACCGCGTTCTTTCGTCCCGTACACGCAATCACCGGTTTAGAAGATATATACAATCAAGTCATTGTCGAGACGCACAGCGAACACCTCTTGTTGCGTTTGCAACGGCGCATCCGCGAGGGCAAGATTCGGAATACCAATGTTTCTGTTTTGTACGTTGACCCGTTGCCTGATGGCTCATCGACAATCCGACCGATACGACTGGATGAAGATGGCTCGATGATTGATGAGTGGCCGGGTGGCTTTTTCGAAGAGCGATATAACGAAATATTTGGACGATAGATACAGATGCTTGCTCGAATTGCCATCGACCTAACCGCACTAATTGATGACGTAGATGGAGACCGATCACGGCGATTCTCGGCTCACCGATCCTTGGTCGAGAAGATTGAGATGCACGGCATACTGGTGTCTGAAGAAGACCGAGAGCACTTTTTATCTACAATCCGGTCGTTTCCGCAGAATATTCGTGGACTTTGGCTTGAATCCCTTGCCCGTGATCGTATCCGACAAGAGAGCGTTGTTCCACCTGTACCGCTGCCGCTCAGTCGAATAGATACGCTCCACGACCTCGATGAACAATGGTACGGCAAAACAGAAATTGCGATCGCGGAACGTGACCGAGCTTTCGTCATGGGCATGCCAGAGGATGATGCTTGTATCGTATCGGGACGTGGTATCGAGCTTGTCCGGTTTGATCTTCTTCACGAGTCTGCTACGTTGCGGCGACTATCCCTATTATCGCAAAGCCGTGTGCTATCGAATACCCGACGGGAAAAAGTATGGAATGAGCGATTCGAGTTGGTCGCACGCCACGCAAAGCATGTCGTAATCTGTGACCGGTATGCAGGACTTGATCTCGTCCGGCATTACGAGAGCGACGGAGAGAACGAGTCCGGCCTCCGCTGGGTTCTCCATCGACTCGATCTGAGCAGTAGGAGCTACGTGTCCCTAATCTTGGCGGCGGGAGAAGGCAATCAGCAGGACAAGGTTGTCCAGTCCGTCAGGCGCTTAGCGTCGGAACTGAAGCGGCGGGGAGTTCGGGATATCAAACTCTCACTGGCGCTTGATCGAATTTTCTTGCTCCACGGGCATGATCGACACATCAGATTCGACGATCACGACTATGCTCTTGGTCAGGGGATGAAGCTCTTTTCGGAGCCGCTAACGGCACAAATCTCCGACTGCTTCTTCTCAGAAGATGAGGCCGCGCATACGAAAGAGGAAACTCTACGTAAACGAGCCTATCTGTATGACTATATCGTTCCTCTTCCGTAGCGATGACGAACACCGTGGATTGTCACTCCTTACTTTGGCAGAATGTGCATGTGGCAAAAGGAGGTCTCTCTGTGGATGACTTGTCCATCACCGACGCGCGCCGTCACTTCTCGGAAGTGATTAATCGGGTAGCGGATGAGAAGGAGCGTGTCGTCATCACCCGCAGGGGAAAGGCGATTGCCGCGATTGTCCCGATTGAGGACGCCGAATTGCTCCGCGACCTTGAAGACCGGATTGATCTCGCGGATGCGGAAATCGCCCTCGCGGAAGCGCGTGAATTTGGGACGATCCCATGGGAGACGGTGAAAGCCGAACTCGGGTTGTCCTGACTTGATCGAATCAAGGAAGGCGGGATAACGAATTATCCCGCCTTCCTTGATGTCTTCGTGTCTTCGTGGTTCGATCCCGTCCGCTACCCCTTGACCGCACCAGCCGTGAGGCCGGAGATGATGCGGCGCTGGAAGAGCAGGACGAGGATGACCAGCGGCAGCGTGACGACGATGGACGCCGCCGTGATTTGGCCCCACGGGAACTGCGAGGAGACGTCCGCGCCCGTGAACTGCGCGATTGCCACCGTCGCGGTCAGTTTGTTCTCCTGTGTCATGAAGGTGCGGGCGAAGAGGAATTCGTTCCATGCCTGGATGAAGAGCAGGATGGCGGCGGTGAAGACGCCCGGCGCGGCCAGCGGCGCGACGATGCGCACGAAGGTCTGCATGCGCGTGCAACCATCCACCCGCGCGGATTCCTCCAACTCCAGCGGGAGTTCGCGGAAGAAGGCGTTGAGCGTCCAGATGCACAGGGGCAGCGTGAAGGTGACGTTTGGCAGGATGAGCGCCCAGTAGTTGTTCGTCAGATGCCAGGCATTGAATTGGCGGAAGAGCGGGCCAATGATGGCGATACCGGGGAACATCGCGATGCCGAGGACCAGCGCCAGGATGAAGTTCTTACCGGGGAATTGTAACCGGGCGAGCGCGTACGCGCAGATCGAGCCGATCAAGAGCGAGATTGCCGTGGCGGCGGAGGCGACAATCAGGCTGTTGATGAGCGAATGTGTGAAGCGGCTGAGATGGAAGATCTTGTTGTAGTTAGCGAAGTCAATCGGGTTCGGGATGTAGTGTACGGGGACGGTGAAGATCGTGTCGTCGCCCTTGAGGGAGGTATCGAGCGTCCAGAGGAATGGGGCAAGGCAAAAGATGATAAACAGGGCAACGAGCACGTAGAAAACGGCCTGTTGCAGCCCATTCGACCGGCCGCGCTTTTTCCGTACGGCACTCTTCAGCGAAGGAGGAGGCCCGCCGGCGCTCCCGAGTGGCTGGCTCAACTGCGGAGCCGTCATGACCGGCCTCCTTGCGCGGGGGCGCCGAGTATCTTGATGAAGAGGAAGCTGACGAGCACGACGATCAGGAAGGTCGAGACTGCCAGTGCGGAGCCGTAGCCGAAGTTCAAGTTCGTGAAGAGCGTATTGTACGCATACAGCACCAACGTCTCCGTTGATTGGCCCGGTCCGCCATTCGTCAGCACGCGGGGCAGGTCGAAGATGCGCACCGCGTCGATCGTGCGGAAGAGCAGCGCGACGAGGATGGTCGGTTTCATCAGCGGCAGGGTGATCTTCCAGAAGTTCTGCCAGCCGTTCGTGCCGTCAATTGCCGCCGCTTCGTAGAGGTCAGCGGGGATCAATTGCATCCCGGCCATCAGGAGGAGCGCCATGAAGGGCGTCGTCTTCCAGATTTCCGCGCCGATCATCGCCCAGATCGTGATGTTCGGTTGGGCAAGGAAGATGATCGGCTTGTCGATGATGTGGAGCCGCATCAGGATGTCATTGAAGACGCCGTAGCGCGCGTCGTAAATCCACGCCCATATCTGCGCCGAGACGACGGTTGTGATCGCCCACGGCACCAGAATGGAGGCGCGCACGATTCCTCGACCGTGGAACGCCCGATTGAGGAGAAGCGCGATGATCATGCCGAGGACTAACTCAACGCCGACCGAGACGAAGACGACGCGCCCCGTCACCCAGAGCGCATTGTGCCAGCGTGCGTCCTGAAGAATGTCCTTGTAGTTTTGCAGCCAGATCAGCGGGCGCGGCTGGTTGGCGAAGCGCAGGCTGAGCTTGTGCATGCTGTCCCAGATCGAGCGGAGCAGCGGGTAGAGGGCGATCACGATGATCGTGATGACCGCCGGGGCGGCAAGCATGATGCCTAGCCGGGCGTCGGCCCGTGCCTGGCTCGATCCCCATCGTCGGGTACGGGCGACGTTGGCCGCGCGTGGTGTAGCGGTCTGCTCGGTGCTCGCCATACGCTCCCTCCACGAGTAACCAGTAGCCGGTAGTCAGTAGCCAGAAAGAGTGCGCTCAATGCCACCTTCTGGCTACTGACTACTGGCTACACACTACTGCTTGATGATCTTCCGCATCGCGTCGGCCATGTCCTTGATCGCGGCGGCGGAATCTTTCTTGTTCGAGAACGAGAGCCCGAACTGTGGTTGCACCGCGTCGGCGGACATCTGGCCCCAGAACGGCGTGACCGGTCGCGGCTTCAGGTTATCGAGGGATGCCTGCGCGGACTTGGAGTAGGGGTACTTCGCCTGAATCTGTGCGTTATCGAAGACCGCAGGGCGGGACGGCAGGTTGACATTGTCCAACATGCGCGCCGTCTGCTGCTCCAGCGAGGTGATCCACTTGATCGCTTCGATGGACTCTTTCTGATGCTTGGAGTAGTTAGAAACACCGAGATTCCAGGTGCCGAGACAGCCGGGGCCGGGCTTGACGCCATCCTTAGACGGCAGGCTCGTCACGTCCCACTGATCGGTCGTCAGTTTCGTCTGCTTGGGGTCATACATGGTGCTAATGTTGCCGTACCAGATGCGCAGGAAGAGCGCGCCGCCGGTGGCGAAGATATTGACCGCATCCTGGCCGAGTTTGAGTGCCAGCGTGGACTCCGGCATGATCTTGTCCTTGTAGATGAAATCCTTCAGTTTCTGCATTGAGTCCACGCCTGCGGTGCCCTTGTCTACGACAACATTCAGTTTGTCGTCCACAAGGTCGCCGCCGTAGCCCCAGAGATACTCCATCCAGTTGATGATACCGCCCTCGCTCTGGGGCATCTGCTGGATGAACCCGGCGAGCTGCGGGGTCTGCAATTTCTGGCAGGCCGCGAGCAATTCGTCGTAGGTCTTCGGCGGTTGCAGCCCTGCCTTCGCGAGCAGGTCCTTGCGGTAGAAGAGGCCGGGGCCGTTGTTGAACCACGGGATGGCGTACACTTTGCTGTTGTACGTCGCGCCATCGAGCGTACCCTGGTAGAACTTGGCCCGCTCGCCGCCCGCCAGGGCGTCGTCCAGCGCGATCGTCCACCCTGCGGCGGCGAACTCTGGCACGTACGGCACGTCCATTGAGACGATGTCGGCGCTCGGGTCTTTCGCCGTCGCGACCGTGACAAATTTATCGTGCAGGTCCTGCGTCGTCGCGCCCTGCTCCTGGTAACTGATCTGGATCGTCTTATTCGCGGCGTTGAACGCGGCTACCTGCTTCGGCCCATAGCCGGTGGTATCGCGGGAGGCGAACCAGTTGATCGTCACCGCGCCCGTCGGCGCCACATTCGGCGTCGCGTTCGCCGCCGTTGTGCTGCCGGTCGTGGCCGCTGGGGCCGTCGTCGCCGCGCCAGCGGCGGTTGTTGCTGCGGGAGCCTTGGTTGCCGCTGTCGTCGCCGCGCCAGCGGCGGTCGTCGCAGCGGTTGTCGCTGCCGGTGCAGGCGTACTCGTCGCGCTGCCGCCGCAGGCCGCGAGGATGGCCGTCCCCGCCGCACCCGCCGCGCCGAGCAGGAAATTGCGGCGACTCAACGATTTCTTGCCAAGTTCGATCTTACTCACGTCTACTGCTCCTTCGATTCTCTCAACACTCCACACGGAACCCAAAGGGATGCACTGACAGAATTCGGGCCGTATGCTCTCGTCTAACCTCCTTGTCATGCACGGGGGAGCGGCACTGGCACGTCCACGGGTCGGTGCGGCATGTGCCGGGGATACCATCAAGTAGAAAAGTCGAAAACCCGCTCGCGCAGAAAGGTCGTGTATTTTCGCATTGCCGAGGAGCATACGCCCGCACGTACGTCACTGTCAATACCACCAAAAGCGGTCAAGGGAGGCCAAGCGTGCATCAAAAGTGCCCAATCGTGCTCGTCGATAGCCAACACCAACCGTGTCGCTACGATGCCGGGAAGAGCGAGAAATGGGTGTGCGTCGCGAGCCACTTGCCGCCACGATGGATGAAGGCGAAGGTGGCGCGACCGGGCCGGGGGAAGGGCGTGCCGTCCGGCCGGGAGCCGCGCGAGGTCCAGGTGAGGACGGCCCACGCGACATCGTCGGCCCGCTGCCAGTGGAGCGTATCGAGGTCGAAGGTGAAACCCTGGATGGTCGGCCAGATGTGCCGCCACTGCTGGGCGATCAGATTCTCCCGGCCCTCGACCGTCGCCGCCTTCGTGCCGAACGAGACGACCTTCTCAGCGATCATCGGGCGGGCGGCGTCGAAGTCCTGGGCGCGCACGCAGGCGGCAAACGTTTCCAGCCATGTGCGCAGTTCGGCTGCGGTCGTATCACTCACCGTGTTGCCTCCCGTTGCAGTGCGGTCATCGGTCGTTGCGGCCCGTGTACGCCATTGGGGGTGAGGGCGGCGAGCAACTGGAGCATGGCATCTGCCGTTCGCGCGTCCATCCCCCGCACAGCGTCCGGCAGCGCGAAATGCAGTGCGTGCGGCGGCAGCGGCGCGTCGCCGT
>JBPCMC010000221.1:0-9112 GCA_051002645.1 Thermomicrobiales bacterium | reverse complement strand
CTCATCCCACCCCCCACGCCGCCAGTGACGCCAGGAGGAAAAGGAGAGAACCCTTTTTTTCTTCCCCTTGTTTTTTGTCGTCTTTGGCGGTTTGGCGGTTCATTCCCATTACGCTTTGCGATCGGCGCTTATCGCGAGGAAGGGTCCACCCGTGCGCGCTTCCCGGCACTTGCATCGGGCGGGGTTGCGCGGGTGCGGGTCCGTGTGCGACGCCATGCCTCCCACGCATTGCCGATCAGCAGTCCTGCCGGTAGGTAATACAATGCCCCGATCGTCAGGAAGATCGTCGCGCTCGCCACCGCCACCACGACGCCGTAGATCACCTGGTCGCGGTAGCGGGCCGGCGAGGTCGGCGGGTCCGTCAGCATGAAGAAGGCGAAGAAGAGCGCCGCGTTGATGTCCGGCGCGCGGAAGATCTCCCCCACCGGCCCGCCGTGGCCGACAAACGTGGCGATCGTGAAGAGCGCGAGGTAGCAGCCCAGGAAGGCGAGCACCATCGGCAGCTTGTTCACCCGGTCCGCGATGAAGACGCCGCTGGCGATCAGCACGATCGCGAAGGGCGGCGGCACGTTCGACAGCGCCCCCCACCAGTTCTGCTCGCTCGCGTAGAGGAAGTACGCGACGACGAGGGCGAGCGCCGCCGGGTTGAAGATGTGCCTGCCGCGCACCCGGAAGAGATACTTGGAGTTCACCGCGAGCATCGCCGTGACGACCGCCACGCGCAGCGGCTCGGTCGGGCTGATAATCAGCGCGACGATCAGCCCGGAGAGCAGCGCGCCGCTCGGGAAGAACCAGGCGCCCCGGATGATGCGCGCCAGCGCGACATCGAGCAGCGCCGCGCCGATCGCCGCGCCGATCACCTCCGGCAGGGCGAGGCGCACCCCCTCGTTCGTGGCGGCGAGGACGGCGAGCAGCGGGAGGACGATGAGCAGCAGCCCCTTCGGCGTGCGGAAGAAGCGCCGGAGCGGGTCGACCACCATCGCGGCAACGGGGATCGTGCGGCGGGCGGTCTGCATCTCGATACCCGCGCTCATGCCGTCACCTTCGCTTTCGCGAGGGCGGTCTGGATCGCGCCCCGGTATGCCTGGGAGCTGTCCGTCGCGCCGGAGACGGTGTCGATGGTGGCGCTCTGCCGCGAGACGACCTGGCCGGGGAGGGCGGCAATATCCGAGCAGGGGTAGCGGGTGCCGCACTGGGTGATCGCCGCCGAGACGATCTTGCCGCCCTGGACGACGACCGACGCCGTGATATTGCCGTGGCGACTCGTCCCCGTGCCCGTGTAGGTGCCGTCCTTGTAGAGCGATGTCGTCGCGGCGCTGCTCGTGGTCGAAGCGGCTGCGGGAGCCTTCGTGGTGGTCGCGGCTGTGGTGGTGGCGGTGGGCTGAACGCTCGTCGTTGCCGTCGCAGGAGCCTTCACGGTCGTGGTGGGCGCACTGGCGGTGGCTGCCGGAGTCGTCGCAGTGGGTTGGGCCGTCGTAGCCGTCGCCGATGCCACGACTTGCGCGCTCCCATCCGAAGGGGATGTTGCGGCTGGCGTCGGATAGAGCGGCGATTGGTAGGCGGCGACCGACGACGATGGCGCGGTCGTGGCTGCGGGCGCGGCGGTAGCGATGGCGATCGCCGGGGTGTCGAGGTTGTAGATCGCTTGCGCCGCATCGGTGCGGACATAGCCGAGGCCGTAGACGGAGAGGATCGCCGCCGAACCGAGGGCGACGAGACTGTTCGCGATCTTCTTGTTCTTCCCGCCGCCCTTCGCCTTCGCGGCGTTGGGGGCCGATGGCGCGGCTCCCGTCCGTTGCGGTGGCGGCGTATTCGGTCGCTTTGAGGGTTCGTATTTCATCTGCTCTTCCTTCACTGCGCTATGCTTCTCTAAGACCATTCGGTGCGGTGTGACCCGCTCCCATCCCCATGTACCTGGCGTCGCCCGGTACATCCCAACCTTAAGTCATTTACCTGAGAAGAGACTGGGATGAAAATGAGAGAATGGTGAGAGGACGACATGCCCACGACGCACCCTCCGGCGTATACTGGGCGCATTCGCGCCGACACGGCTCGCATGAGGAGGATCAGCAATGATGGAAGAGCGAGAGCAGGAACGATTCGTACCTGAAGCGCCGATCTACACCTTCCGCGCCCGCATCCTCGGCTGCATGGCAGGGTACGCGCCGGAGGACGGGACGGAAATTCAGCGCGAAATCGAGATCGCCGCGAACAGCACGCTCGGCGATCTCGGCTTCGCCATCCTCGACGCCTACGACTTCGACGACGGTCACCTCTGGTCGTTCTTCCTGAGCGGCAAGGCATGGGACCGCGCGAGCGAGTACTCCTATCAGGGGAGCGACTGGGACGGGGACGACGACCTCGAAGACGTGCTGGACCTCTTCCCCGAAGGCTCCGAGATGCGCAAACTCGTCCTACTCGTCAACGACCCCGACTTTGAGCCGGTGGGCGACTTCCCCGCCGCAATCGATCGCACGCGGTTGCAGACGGAGATCGTCACGATGTTGCGGGAGGCGGCTGCGGGCGCACCCGAGGAAGATCGCCCGCTGATGGAGGAGTTCGCCGCGCTGATCGCGGCGAACCCGGACGCCGACCCGATGGTGCTCTCCGAGGCGCTCGGGCGCTATCTCGCCGAGGACTGGGAGCCCGGCGCTGTGTCGGGCGAGCCGGATGCCATCGTGCCCCTCATGCCCGATCTCGACCTCGCGGCGTTGGACCTGCCCGGCCTCGATTTTCCGCTCTTCGACGATGACGCGCCCGATGTGGACGAGATTCTCATCCGCGACGTGCCGTACCCCGGCAAGACGGGCAAGAAGGAGTTCCTCTTCCTCTTCGACTACGGCGACGAGTGGCATTTCGGCGTCAAACTGATCGACGCCAAAGGCAAATTGACGCCGGAAGCCGAGTACCCCCGCGTCACCGCCAGTCGCGGCGAGGCCCCGCCGCAGTATCCGCCGTGGGATGAGGACGACGATGAGGAATGGGAAGACGAGGAGGGCGCGGAGGACGCGATGCCGCGCACCGGCACGATCCTCCATTTCGATCCGAAGACCGGCGCCGTAACGCGCGAACCCATCGTAATCCCGCCGAAGAAGAACGGGACGTAGTGTTCATTCGGTAGCGCAGGCTGGAAAGCCTGCGCTACCAGTGATGCTTCATTTCTACCGGCGGGAGCGCTTCTCGCGGCGCGCGCTGGGTGGCGCGCGCGCGCTGCTGGCGCATGTAGAGGAATCCGGCGAACGTCCCGATGCCGCAGGCGACGGCAAACGCGCCGACGGCAGGTCGCACGCCGAGACGGTTCGCCAGCGCACCGATCAGGAGGCTGCCGACCGGCGCCGAGCCGAGATCGAGGAAGGCGTAGAGGCTCATCACCCGGCCGCGCAACTCCGGCGGCACGATCAACTGCACGCGACTGGTCGCCGTGGTGAAGTAGGTGATGCTGCACGCCCCGAGCACGGCGAGCGCCGGGACCATCATCAGCCAGGTGGTCGAGAGCGCCACGCAGAGGAGCAGCGCGCTGAATCCCGCCGCCCCGGCGAGCAGCATCCGCTGCGAAGCCGCGCCGCTATAGGCCATCCGAAATGCGCCGATCAGCGAGCCGACTGCCATCGCGGAGGAGAGCGTGCCGAAGCCGACCGGGCCGGCGTGGAGGACGTAGCGGGCGAGCAGCGGCAGGATGATATTGAAGTTGTAGCCGAAGATGCCGAAGACAACGGCGAGCAGCATGATCGGGGCAATCTCCGGCGTCCGCCGCGCGTAGCGCAACCCCTCGCCGATCTGCGCCAGCATCCGGCCCTGTTGCGGCACGGGAACCTCGTAGAATCGCTCCGGGCGCATCAGCAAGAGCGCGCCGATCACTGCGAGGAAGCTGACCGCGTTGAGCGCGAAGCAGGCGGTCACCCCGACAGCGGCAATGGTCAGGCCAGCGAGCGCCGGCCCCGTCAGGCGCGCGGTGTTCATCACAATCGAGTTGAGCGCGATGGCGTTCGGCACGTCCTCGGGCCCGACCATCTCCTTGATGAATGCCTGCCGCGTCGGGTTGTCGAGCGCGGTGGCCGTGCCGAGTACCGCCGCGAGCAGGTAGAGCATCGCAAGGTTGATCCACCCCCCGGCAGTGAGCACGGCGACGAGTGTGGCCTGGACGAGCATCATCGTCTGTGTGATGACGAGCAATCGCCGCTTCGGCACGCGGTCGGCGATCACGCCGCTAAAGAGCGAGAAGAGCAGCACGGGGAGCGTCTGGCAGGCGGTGATGATACCGAGCGCCTGCGGCGAATTCGTCAGGCGGAGGACGAGCCACGCCTGAGCAATCGTCTGCATCCAGGTGCCGACCATCGAGACGACCTGGCCGATCCAGTAGAGGCGGTAATTCGGGTTGCGTAGCGCGCGGAAGGTCCGCCCGATCGGGCGACGTGCCGCGCGCCCAGCGATGCGCCCATCGGCGAGCGGCGCGGCGGACGGAATTCGCAACAATCGCACCGCTCACCCTCCCGCACGTCCATCGTCGTCAGTCGCGGCATGATAGCAGAATTGGCCCACCCCCAGCCCCTCCCGACACGGGAGGGGAGCACGCTGCGAAACACCAATTCTACTCGTCGGCCACAGAATTTCCCGTGAGTTCCCCTCCCGTTCCGGGAGGGGGTAGGGGGTGGGCTCCCTCACTCGTAGAATTCGGGCGCTTTCTTCAGTGTCGGCCACTGCTTGTGATCGTGGCCATAGATCATCAATTGCACGCCCTCGCGCTCGGCAATATCGCGCAGCTTGCGGGTGCTCGCCCGCGTGCTCAGCTCGTCCACATCGTAACCGGCGACGGTGCGCGTCTCCGGATCGCGCTGGCCCGCGTGGTTAATCGCGTCGATGGTGAGGAGCACCGGCCCTGTCTCCTTGAGACGCACGAGCACCGACTGGTGGCCCGGCACATGTCCGCTGGTCTCGATCAGTTCGATGCCAGGCAGCAGTTCGGTGTCGCCATCGATCAGCCGATAGTGCAGGCCGGGGGCGTCCCAGTGCGGTCGGGCCATCGTGTAGCGTCGATCCGTCCCCTCCTTCGCCGCCGCGTAGTGCGTGCGCTGGACGATGATCTCCGCATCCGGGAAGGCGTCGTGCTCCCCGGCGTGATCTGGGTCGAGATGGGTCGCGATCAGATACCGCACATCCGCCGGGGCGACACCGAGCGCGGCGAGATGCTCCGTGATCGGCACGACATCGTGGATTGCCATGCCGGCGAATTCCGGTTGCCGCGCCATCGCGACGAACTCCGGCGGGTAGCCCGTATCGATGACGACGTTCGTGCCGTCGTCCGTCTGGATCAGATACCCCGGTACCGGTTGCCCGTGATCGCCGGTGAGCGCCAGTTGCAAGAGGTAGAGCCGCATGTTGCTCCCATCGTTCGGACAAATACGCCATCGCCAACCCCGGCACAGTCTACCCGATGCACCGGCGCGAGCGTACACGGAGAGGGATGCATTATGGAACGGCCACGCGACATGCCTCGCGCGGCAGTGTCACAGAGAAGGCGCTGCCGGTCGGGGAGAGCGATTCCGCGGTGATCGTGCCGCCGTGCGCCTCGACGAGCGCCTTGCTGATATAGAGCCCGAGGCCGAGCCCCTTGCGGTTCGCCGCCACGCCGGTATCGGAGCGGTAGAACCGCTCGAAGACCCGCGCGAGCGCCTCCGGTGGGATGCCGATTCCCTCGTCGATCACCGCCAGCCGCGCCTCGTCCTCGGTCCCATCGACTCGCACGCGGATCGTGCCGCCGTCCGGCGAGTATTTCACCGCGTTGGAGAGCAGATTTTCGATCACCTGCGCCAGCCGCCCCGCGTCCCAGAGGCCGGTGACTGGCTCATCCGGCATCTCCAGATGGATTGTGTGCGCCTCCGAGAGCGCGCGGCTCTCCTCGACATTTGCGCGCACCAGCGCGGCGAGATCGACCGGCGCGCGGTCGAGGGCGAGGTGCCCCGCGTCGATGCGCGTCACGTCCCGCAGGTCGTCGATCAGCCGCTCCAGCCGGTCCGCCTGCGCCACGATGGTGGCGACGTTGCGCTCGCTGTATGCGCCGCGCCGCTGGAGCAACTGCGCGTACCCCTTCATCGTCGTCAGCGGGTTTTTCAGGTCGTGCGCGACCATGGCGATGAAATCCTGCCGCTGCTGCTCGAGCGCGCGCCGCTCGCTAATGTCCCGCAGCACGGAGAGATAAATCATCCCATCCGGCAGCGCCACCGTGGACGCCTGTACCTCCACGGGGACGCGCGTGCCGTCCTTGCGCCGCAGTTCGAGCTCGCTGCGCCATGTGCCGTCCCGCACGAAGCGCTCGTACTCGGCCTCCGTCCAGTCGCGTTCCGCCGCCACAATATCCGGCACGGAGAGCGCGAGCAGTTCGTCGTGCGTGCGGCCGAGGAGGGCGATTGCGGAGGGGTTGGCGTCCACATAACGCCCGGCGGCGTCGGCGACGAGGATCGCATCCGGCACGCTCTGGAAGAGGGTGCGAAAGCGCGCCTCGGCGGCCTGCGCCTCGCTCAGGAGGCGCGCGTTGTCCATTGCGATGGCGGCCTGGGCGGCGATGCCGACGACGACGCGCTCGGCGCGCTCATCGAAGACGCCTGGCGTGGCATGGCCGAAGAAGAGGCCGCCGAGCACGTCACCCGAGCGGGAAAAGACCGGTGCGGCGAGGTAGCTGCGCACCGGGAGATGGCCTGCGGGCATACCGTGATAGGGTGCATTCTTACCGTAGCGCGGGTCGCCGGTCACGTCATCGAGGCGCACCACGCCCTCGCCACGGAAGGTCGGGCCGAAGATGTCGGTGGCGCGCGGCATCGGGAAGCCCGCGAACGCCTTGCGCGGCACGCCGGAGAGAGTATAGAGGAGGTACGACGCACCCGCTTCGTCGAGGACGTTGTAGAAGAAGGCCCCAAACTGCGCCCCGATGATCGCGGTCGCGGCGTCCGTCACGGCCTGGACGATTTTCTGCAAGTCGAGTTCGGAGGAGAGGACGACGCCGATGCGGTAGAGCGCCTCGCTCACCCGCGTGTCCGCGCGCAGTTCCTCCTCCGCCTCCTTGCGCGCGATGCCCGTGGCGACCATCTGGGCCACGGAGGAGAGCGTCGCCAGCGTCTCCTCGCCCAGCGCGTGGCGGGCGAACATCGCCAGCACGCCGACGAGTCGATCCTCGACGATCAGGGGATAGCCGGCGAACGCGACCATCCCCTCGCGCGCCGCCCATTCCGGGTCGCTGACGCGCGGATCGGTGCGCACCTCGTTGGTGAGATGGGGCTGACGCTCCTCGGCGATCAGGCCGATCTTGAACATGCCGACCGGCACGCGACTGTGTACGCCGTCGAGGTGGGTATAGAGCCCGGCGCTCGCCCGCAGTTCGAGCATCGCCCCCGCGCGGTCGAGCGTCCAGATGCGCGCGAAGGCGGCGTCGAGGTGCCGGACGACTGCAGCGGCACAGGTCTGGAGCATATCCGGCAGCGCGTCGCGCGCGTTGAGCGCAACGCCCACGTCGGCGATCAAGGCGGTCTGACTGCGGGTCATCGGCGGCCCTCTCCCCTCGCATAATCGGCTGCGAACACCCGCAAACCGCGCCAAGTGTAGCATCCGCGTCGCAATTCCCGTGCGACGGGCGTGCAGAAGACGCTCGAAATCTGCCTATGCTGCCCATAGGGCTCCCGCATCCGGCTACCACTCGTTGTCTCGCGAACCGACCGGGGAGGAATTGAGGTAGGATAGTGTGACGGAACAACTCGTGGGGAAGGTCGAGAGACGCTCATTCGAGGAGGATACGCGATGTGCTTTGATGCCGAGGCCCGACCGCCGATTGCGCCGATCGCGGGCGCACCGATTGAGACGGAGGCGCTGACCCTCACCGCCGGTGATGGCGCGCAGTTCGCCGCCTTCCTCGCCATGCCGCGCCAACCGAGCACCGTCGGCGTCGTCATCCTGCCGGACGTCCGGGGGTTGCACACCTACTACGAGGAGCTGGCCGTCCATTTCGCCGAGCACGGCTACACCACCATCGCGAACGACTACTTCGGCCGCACCGCTGGCGTCGGCCACGGTGAGGAACGCAACGGGGACTTCGACTGGCAGAGCCACGTCGCGCAGACGAAGGCCGACCAGATCAGGCTCGACACCGCCGCCGCCCTCGACCGATTGAAGGAGGCCGGGGCGACGACCCTCTTCACCGTCGGCTTCTGCTTCGGCGGCGGCAACTCATGGTTACAGGCGGCGAACAGTCTCGGTCTGGCGGGCGCGATTGGCTTTTATGGTCGGCCCGTCGGACCGACGCGCGATGGCTCCCCCACCCCGATTGACCGCGTGGACGAGTACACCGCCCCCCTCCTCGGTCTCTTCGGCGGCGCGGACGCGGGCATTCCGCAAACCGCCGTGGACGCATTCGACGACGCACTGACCGTCGCAGGCAAACCCCACGCCTTCACTACCTACGATGGCGCGCCGCATAGCTTCTTCGACCGCCGCTTCGCCGAGCATCAGGATGCCTGCAAAGACGCCTGGCAGCGCATGTTGGCCTTCATAGAGGCCAACAGCTAAGGGCGGGGATCCGCCCGCCCGTCCGCGTTGAGCGGCTACCGATGCGTAGGATGCGCTCGGGAGGCGGTGTCCATCAGCGCCGCCTCCGTACGCACTGCCGCCACGAACGCCAGCGCCGCCGACGAGAGGGCGTCCCCGTGCGCGTGGCGGATGAGCGCCAACTCGCGCACGAGCCCGTCCGCGTCGGCAAGCGGCAAGGCGACGAGTCGCCCGGCGGTGAGATCGTCCGCGACGAGGGTGGCGGGGAGGAAGCCCGCGCCGATCCCGCGCAGGATCAGTTGCCGCATCAACCCGTGGGGCAACTCCTGCTCATCCCACCCTTGGCCGGAGGTCGGCGCAATCCGCGCGTCCTCCGGCGTGCCCCAGACCGTCTCGTGATAGGGCGCACCCTCGCGCACGATATCCTCCACCGTCAGCGATGGACGCCCGGCGAGCGGATGCCCCGGCGCGGCGACCGCGATCAGCGACTCGCGGAAGCGCGCCAGCACCTCCACCTCCACCGTCCCGGTCAGGTAATTCCACGTCACCAGGCCGAGCCGCACGATCCCGTCCGCCAGTTCCT
>JBPCMC010000220.1:0-8159 GCA_051002645.1 Thermomicrobiales bacterium | reverse complement strand
TTTCTCTTTTTCTTCTCTTCTTTCCCCCCCCCCCCCCCCTCGGCATCATTGGCGAGCACGCGCTCCCGCATCGGCGCGGGGAGCGGCCCGTCGCGCCGTTCCGACTCGGCGAGATACCCTTCCATCCCACCGGCGCGGATCGCCTCGGCCCGCCATCCTGCTGCGGCGGGGTCGCGCGCGTACGGATGCATGCCGCCGAGGATCAGCGCGTCGAAACGCTCCGGGGCGTACTGCGCCAGGGCATAGCCGATATGCCCGCCCATCGAGTATCCCCAGTAGATCGCCCGCGCGATGCCCGCGTCATCGAGGACGGCGATCACATCGGCGGCACGCTTGTCGAGGGTGTAGGCGGCGGGGTCGTGCGGCTTGTCGCTCTTACCGTGGCCGCGCGCGTCGATGAGGATCAGTTCGTAGTCGTTTTTCAGCGCGTCGGCGTAGCCATTGTCGCGCCAGCCGCCCAGCGACCGCGTGAAGCCGTGCTGGAGGACGAGCGGTGGCCCGCTCCCCTCGCGCTCGTAATAGATGCGGACGCCTTCATTCATCGCGTAGGGCATGATTGCACTCCTCGCTACGGGGTTTCCTCACTGCTTCAACTTCCATTGCTCGAAGGCGGCGAGGGTCTCGGCATCGGGTGGGTAGACGCCCTTGATCGAGCGGCCGCTGTCGATCAACTCGCGTATGAAGATCTCTTTCGGCTCGTACTCCGCCGCCTCCGTGGCAAGTTCGGCGGCCATCGCCTGCGGGAGGACGATGACGCCCTCGCCATCGCCGACGAGCACATCGCCGGGGCAAACCATCACACCGCCGCAGGCGATCGGCACCTGAATGTCTGCCGCGAAGTGCTGCGTCGTATTGACGGCGGCGTGCATGCCGCGCGCGTAGACGGGCTGGCCGAGGGCACGGATCGTCGGCGTGTCGCGGAACGCGCCGTCCGTGACGATGCCCGTCGCGCCGCGCATGAAGATGCGGGCGGCGAGGATATCGCCGAGGCTGCCGGCGTTCGTGTTGCCCCGCGCATCGACGACGAAGACCTCACCCGGCCCGACCGTCTCGACTCCCTTGCGCTGGACATTCGTCAGGTCCTCCAACCCCTCGCCGCCCGGCATATCCTCCCGCGCCGGGATGTACCGAAGCGT
Source organism: Thermomicrobiales bacterium (assembly GCA_051002645.1). Lineage (GTDB taxonomy): Bacteria > Chloroflexota > Chloroflexia > Thermomicrobiales > JALYUS01 > JALYUS01. The sequence goes on along the minus strand of JBPCMC010000220.1, from coordinate 7,023 downwards.
GAACGCCCGCCCGACCATGTGCTTCTCCGGGTTCAGGGGCAGCACCCCCGTCATGAAGACCGAGCGCACCCCCCGCCGCATCAGCAGCCCGGAGAGCGTCGCTGTGCCGACATTTTCCAGTAGCCGGAGTGTTTCCGGAGCAATCTCCACCCGCCGCCGAATATCCGTCGCAGGCATCCCATCCTCCTTTGGCAAAGGGTTTGAACCACAGAGACACAGAGAGCTCTGAGGAACGCGGAGAATACGAGAGCGAAGAATAGCACGGGAAGCGAGGAGGAGGAGCGTTTAGTCCCCTATTCTTCTCCTCTTTCCCTCTCTGTGTTCTCTGTGTCTCCGTGGTTCACTCCCGCATCTCCGGTCAGTTTGGTGGCGAGGCGGCGGATGGCGATGGCGCGCCAGCCGAAGGCATCGAAGTGCCAGACGCCCCGGCCCCGGCGCGGCGGCTGGAGCAGGTGGGGAGGGAAGCCGTACGCCCCGCCGAACTCGATTAGCAGGTCGCGGTCGCTACTGAGGACATGGCAGTACTCGCCCGTGCCGAAGTGCGGATGGGACCAGCGGAAGAAGTGCAGCGCGATCCCGCCCGTCTGCGCGTAGGCGACTGCCTCCCGCACCTCCCGCCGCTCGAACACCCGCACCGGCATCGCCATCGTATGCGTCATCGGGGAAGGATAAACCACAGAGGCACAGAGAGCACAGAGAGGAAAGGAGAAGACCATACATTTCTTTCCTCCGTGTTTCCTCTGTGCTCTCTGTGCCTCTGTGGTTTATCTCGCTCTCAGATGGACGGTTTGAGTTGGCAGCCATCGACGGCGATGTTGGCGCCGGTGACGAGACTGGCGCGGTCGGAGCAGAGGAAGACGCAGACGTTAGCGATCTCCTCCGGCGTGCCGAAGCGTCCGAGGGGCATATCGTTGGCGATGAAGGTGGCGATCCCTTCGGGGTCGCGCTCCTTGCGCCGCGCCCAGCCGCCGCCCTCGAACATGATCGAGCCGGGCGAAACGGCGTTGACGCGGATGCCGTCCGGCCCGAGGTCTTTCGCCAGCGAGCGAGCGTACATGATTTCCGCCGCCTTCGCCGCGTTGTACTGCGGCGAGCCGCCCACCTGCCAGCCGGAGACGGACGAGATGATCAGGATGACGCCGCTCCGCTGCGCCTGCATCAGCGGCGTTGCGGCACGACTGGCCCGCACCGCCGCGTTGAGATTGACATCGAAGGTGTGCTGCCACGCCTCGTCCGTATTGCCACCCATGCCGCCGCCGACGTTGTTGACGAGGATATCCAACCCACCGAATACTTCTGCCGCTTCTCCCACGATGCGCTCCACGTCCGCCGCAACGGTCAGATCGCCCGCGAGCGCGACGACCTCGCCGCCGCGCGCCCGCAGGCGATCCGTCGCCGCCTCGACATCGGCGGCGGTGCGCGCCGCGAGCGCCACCCGCACACCCTCCGCCACCAACGCTTCCGCAATGGCGTAGCCGATACCCCGACTCGACCCAGTAACGAGCGCCCGCTTGCCGGTCAATCCAAGTTCCATGTACGCTCCTTTCAGCCGCGAGGACTGAGGATGAAGGACTGAGGACGAAGTGTCCCCTTCACGATACAGGCTATGCTAACGCATTGGACGCTCTTGTAGTGCTATTGTTAGCAACATTGGTGAAACGACACTACTCCAATGGAGGTACGCATGGATGCACATGAAGGCCCTCAGTCCTCAGTTCCTGTAGGGATACCCAGTCCTCAGTCCTCTCTCGATCCCGAGTTGCACGCCGTGATCGAGGCGGCGATGGCGCATTACCATGTGCCCGGTGTAGCGGTCGGTATCTCTCACGATGGCGTGGAGCAGATGGGTGGTCTCGGCGTGACGAACGTCGATCATCCGCTCGCGGTGGACGCGCATACGCTCTACCAGATCGGCTCGATCTCCAAGACCTTCACGGGCACGACAGCGATGCGACTCGTCGAGCAAGGCAAACTCGATCTCGACGTGCCCGTCCGTACCTACCTGCCGGATTTGCTCCTGGCCGATACCGAGGCGACCGAGCGTGCGACGATGAAGCACCTGCTCACCCATACCGGCGGCTGGGTGGGCGATTACTTCGACGACTTCGGCTCCGGCGACGATGCGCTGGCGAAGATGGCCGTGGCGATGGCGGACGTGCCGCAGATCGCGCCGCTCGGCTCCCTCTGGTCCTATAACAACGCCGCTTTCTACCTCGCGGGCCGGGTGATCGAGGTGATCGCGGGCAAGCCGTTCGAGGAGGTGGTGCAGGAGTTGGTGCTCGATCCGCTCGGCATGAAACGCACCTTCTTCTTCGCCCGCAACGTGATCACCGAGCGGTTCGCGGTCGGCCATACCGTTACGGATGATACGCCCGTCGTCGCGCACCCGTGGGAGTTGCCGCGTATCGTCAACCCGGCGGGCGGTCTCCTGTCCGATGTGCCGGATTTGCTCACCTATGCCCGCTTCCACATGGGCGACAGCGCCGCGCAGGATGGCGCCCGTGCCCTCTCGCCGGAGAGCGTGCGCTACATGCAGACGCCACTCTTCTCGAAGGGGAGCCAGGGCGAGATGGGACTGACCTGGATGCTGGAAGACGTCGGCGGCGTCCGCACCGTCCGGCACAGCGGCGGGACGGTCGGGCAGCAGACGACGCTCGTGCTTGTGCCGTCGCGCCACTTCGCCCTCACCGTCCTGACCAATGCGAGCCGTGGCAGCGAGCTGCACGGCGAGGCGACAACGTGGATCCTCGACCACTATCTCGGCCTCAAGGACCCGGAACCGGCGCCGCTCGACGCCACGGCGGAGCAACTCGCTCCCTATACCGGGCGCTACACCGCTGCCGGCACCGATCTCGAACTGCGCGCGGGCGACAACGGGCTGATGCTGCACCAATACCCGAAGGGCGGCTTCCCACATAAAGGCGTCCCGGCTCCCAAACCGCCCCCGCCCGTCCGCGCCGCCCTGTACGGCGAGGATCTGCTGATCGGTCTCGACGAGCCGATGAAAGGCACGCGCGGCGAGTTCATCCGTGACGCGGACGGCGCCATCGCCTGGCTCCGCCTCGGCAGCCGCGCGCACAAGCGAGTGGGATAAAGCCCTAACCCCCCCGACCCCCTTCCCCACGGGGGAAGGGGGAGCGAATCTCAGCATGATTGAGGCTATTGGAGGCAGAGCACGGCATCGCATGGAGTTCCCCTCCCGTGTCGGGAGGGGGTAGGGGGTGGGCCATCCCCGCGTTGACGCTCCATCCGCCCGCTGCTAGGATGCGTTGACAACCGGGCGAATAGATTCAGATTCCGCGACATAGCGCGCGATTTGGCACATCCTCCGGGGCTGGCGGACCAGATACGTGATACAGGCTGATTGATCGGAGAGGAGTCCTATCATGAGCGGGAATGTCCACTATCTCAGCCGACGCCACTTCCTCGCCGGTGCGACCGCCGCTGCGGGCGCTGCCATTCTCGCGGCGTGCGGTGGCGCCAGCGCGAACGATACCCCGGTCGCGACCAAAGCCGCCACTGCGGCGGGAGCGCCGACCGCCGCGCCAACCGCAGCCGCTGCCTCCCCCGCCACCACGGGGACGACCGCCGCCAGCGCACCCGCCGCTGTCGCCAGCTCCGCTGCCAGCGCCGCCACCGCGCCCGCTAACGTCCCAAAGGGCGGCACGCTGACGCAGACAATTATCGCCACGGATGCCAAGAGTTTCCATCCGTACCAGACGACCGATTCGGCGTCCAGCGGCTATCAGTCGTACATCTACGGTGGCGCCGGCCTCACACGATATAACCCTGACACGATCGACCTCGAAGGCTTCGCGGCGGAGAAGTGGACCCTCTCCGATGATAAGAAGACCTTCACCTTCACCCTCAGGGACGGCCTCCAATGGAGCGATGGCACGCCGATCACCACGGCGGATTATCTCTGGACCTATCAACAGGCAATCAAGCCCGAGAACAAGTACCCCTACGTGGAGAACCTCAATAAGTTTGCCACCTACGAGGCAAAGGATGCACGAACCCTGGTCATTACCTTCAAGGAGGCATCGACCGTCAACCTGGAAAACTCCGATATCACGGCGCTCCCCAAGCATATCTGGGAGAAATACGACTGGAATGATCCGACCAAGAACCCGGAGATCAACGCCCCGACGGTCGGTAGCGGCATGTGGAAACTGAAGGAATGGAAGCGGGACGATCACGCGACCTTCGTCGCCAATGACTTCTACTGGGAGGGCCGCCCGAACATCGACCAGACGGTCATCCGCGTCTTCGGCACGCAGGCGCTGGCGTTCCAGGCGCTCAAGTCCGGCGAGGTGGACTACTCCAATTTCCAGCCCTCCGACTACGCGGAGGCGAAGAAGCTGGGCAACGTTAATGTCTACGAATGGTACACGGCGCGCGGGACCTGGGGATATATGGGTTTCAACCTGCGAAGACCGGCGCTGAAGGACCCGCTCGTGCGCAAGGCCCTCGCCTACGCCAGCGACCGCAAGGGGATCATCGACAGCGTGCTCTTCAGCCTGGGCAGACCGACCTACGGGAACCTGCCGCAGTCCAGTTGGGCATTCAACCCGAGTATCGAGCACTACGATTTCGATCCGCAGAAGTCCGCCGATCTCTTGAAGCAGGCGGGCTACACACTGAACGGCAAGAAGCTGATGAAAGACGGGCAGCAGTTGAGCCTGAAACTTCTCTACCCGACCTCAAGCAAGCCGCGAGAAGGGATCGCGACGGTCACGCAGCAGCAACTCGGGGATCTCGGCATCGCGGTCGACGTGCAGGGTTTGGAGTTCCAGGCGTACAGCGATACGATCCAGAAAGACGCGGGGGATTGGGATCTCCAACTGGGCGCCTGGAACAGCACTATCAATCCGTACTTCGGCTACCAACTCTGGTATGAGAGCTCGATCCCGAAGCTAAATTTCGGCGCGTACATCAACAAGCAGGTCGAGGATCTCTATAAGCAAGCGTATACGGAGTTCGACCGCGAGAAGCAGAAGGTGCTTTACGGACAGATTCAGAAGATCCTCACCGACGATGAGCCGTACGCCTTCCTCTACGAAGCGCTGCAATTCACCGGTGTGAATAAGCGGGTCGGTGGCATCACGCCAACGCGACTGGGCATCGAATACAACCTGAACAAGTGGTACATCACGAAGTGACCTAACCCCCCGGCCCCCTTCCCGAAACGGGAAGGGGGAGAGGGAGAAGTACGGGGCGGTCGCGTCCAAACGACCGCCCTCCGGTTCCCCTTCCCGTTTCGGGAGGGGGTTAGGGGGTAGGCCACTCGCATGACTCAGTACATTATCCGGCGCATCATCCAATCCTTCTTTATCCTGCTCGGGGTGACGACGCTCACCTTCGCCCTCGTCCATCTCGCGCCGGGCGGCCCGGCGGCGTTCGCGGAGGACCCGCGCCTGCCGCCGGACTTCGCCGAGAAGTACCGACACGATCTCGGCCTCGATCAGCCGCTGCCGGTGCAGTACGCGAAATGGGTCTGGCAGATTGGGCATCTCAACCTCGGGCGCTCCTACGCAGATAAGCGCCCGGTGACGGAGAAGATCTTCGAGCGCATCCCGAACACCCTGACGCTGGCTGGCACGGGGTTCGTGCTCGGCTTCCTCGGCGTGCCACTCGGTATTCTCGCCGCGCAACGACGCGGCAAGCCGTTCGATCACGGCCTGCGCATTTTTACTGCGATCGGCAACGCGACGCCCCACTGGTGGCTCGGATTGATTATCCTGCTCTTCTCCGTCCGCTCCGGTCTCAACTTCTTCCCGCTCGCGGGGACGACGACGCCCGGCGACGGATCGCTCCTCGACCGGCTGCACCATATCCTGCTGCCCGCGCTGCTCATCGCCTTCGGCGGCTGGCTGGGCTTCTCACGTTTCATGCGTTCGGAGTACCTCGAACAGGCGAACCAGGATTACGTCCGCACCGCGCGGGCGAAGGGATTGTCGGAGTGGTCCGTCGTGCGTCATGTCCTGCGCAACGCGCTCGTGCCCGTGATCGGCTCGGTCGGCAGCGCGCTCGGGCTGATCCTCGCGGGGTCGGTGCTCTTCGAGTACACCTTCTCCTGGCCGGGTATGGGTCGCCTCTTCTATGAGGCGGCATCGCAACGCGATTATCCGGTCGTGCTCGGCGTGACATTCATCGGCGCGTTGCTCTCCATCGCGGGGTACTTGCTGACCGACATCACCTATGCGTTAGTAGACCCGCGCGTCAAGCAGAGCCTGGGGGGCGGATGATACGCGAGGCGCGGGCCGCGTCGGTAGCGAGCCTCGGGCAGACGGGGCAAAAGGCAGCCGTCAGGAGCGAGGGGTATCTGCGCGGCGCGTGGCGGCGGCTGCGGCGTGACCGCTTCTCGATGGCCGCGCTCGTTCTCTTCGCGCTCATTTGTCTCATGTCACTCGCCGCGCCGTTCATCTCCGCGCATGTGATCCACGCCGACCCGAATCGGGGGCGGTTGACGGAGAAATTCAGGTCGCCGAGCAGCGTCCACTGGCTCGGCACGGACGACTTTGGGCGCGATGTCGCCGCGCGGCTCGTCCACGCCGGGCGCGTCTCGCTCTCCATCGGCTTCGGCGCGACGGCGATCTCGCTCGCTATCGGCGTCACGCTCGGCCTGCTCGCCGCCTATTACGGCCGGTGGATGGACGACGCGATCAATGCCGCTATCCAGGTGCTGAACAACATTCCCGGCCTCTTTCTCTTCATCATGATCTCCGTCCTCTTTCGCCCAGGGGTCGCGGGCCTCACAGTGATCTTCGGCGTGCTCGGCTGGACGGGGATCGCACGCCTCGTGCGCTTCCGCGTGCTGACGGAGCGGCGGCGCGACTATGTCGACGCGGCGACCGCCATCGGTGTCCACCCCGCCCGGATTATGTCCCGGCATATCCTGCCGAACATCAGTTCAATCATCCTCGTCCTCGCCGGGACGGAGATTTTTGGCGTCATCCTCGCCGAGGCGGGCATTAGTTACCTCGGTTTCGGCGTGCAAATCCCCACCGCCAGTTGGGGCAA
>JBPCMC010000219.1:0-9430 GCA_051002645.1 Thermomicrobiales bacterium | reverse complement strand
GGAGGAGGAAGTGGCGAGGGGTTTGCCTCCCGTGGGGGTGGGGGAGGGGTTGTTGTGCTGGGTGGGGGGGGTTTTTTCCCCTCCCGCCACCCTGTTTTCTCATCTTGGTGCGCCTTTATATCGGTTGTCAGGCCAATCACGCTAATGAAGAGAGGAAGGCCGGAAATCAACTCGGCCTAAAGCGAGAGAAGGCGGGAAAGGGCGCGTTGTGGAAATGCATAGGCTCACCATGCATTTCTGGTATCGGATTGACAAATCTACGCCTCGTGCTAGACTCAGCACATCACGTCCTACCCCGAGTTCCCATCGTGTCGTGTTGCTGGCAGATCGCCTATGACCGGAAGGTCGCACCACCACATTCCCCGCCCACGACGAGGGCCAGCCGACGCTTTACACGATGCGTCAGTCCGTTTCGAGGCAGACAGGAGAGGTGAGGTCATGGACGAGCAACGCCGGGTTGTCCCTTTCTCGCGACGGCGGTTCCTGAGTGGCGCCGCGACACTGGCGGGGGCCGCGCTCCTCGCCGCCTGCGGCAGCGGTACGGGCGAGACGGGCGGGGCTGCGACGACTGCGCCGAAGCCGGCGGGCACCACCGCACCGGCGGCGGGTGCAACGACTGCTCCGGCTACCAGCGGCAGCGCGGCGGCGCCGACGACCGCAGCAGCGGCGGGCGCGACGCCGCAGGCGGACCTCACCATCGCCTCGGGCAAATTCAACGTCTGGTTCTCGGCCAACTGGAACACCGTCACGGACGAGGCGGTCGGCAACACCTTCGTCGACTGGGGCAAGCAGAACGGTGTCACCGTCCAGTGGCAATCCATCCCCGGCTCGCCGATCATCCTTCAGAAGGAAGCGGCGGCGGTCGCGGCCGGTCAGCCGCCCGAACTCGACAACAACAATGTGACCTACTGGTACACCCAGGGCGAAATGGGAGACCTCGGAGCGACCGTCAACAAATTCAAGGCGATGGCCGGCGGCATGTTCCCGATCGGCATCAGCTCGCTGACCGCCCCGGATGGCACCGTCATCGCGGCGCCGTACGCGATTGATGTCTGGCCCGCACACTGGCGGAGTGATCTGATCGGCGCGAAGACGGGTGGGCGGTTCTTCAACTCCTACGACGAAGTGCTCAGCCTCGGCCCGTCGATCCAGCAGTTGCCGAAGAACTACACCTACGCGATGGCGCTCGGCCACGAGGGCGACCACGTCAACAACCTCGTCACGATTATGTGGGCCTACGGCGGTCGCCTCAACGACGAGAAGGGCGTGCCGGACATCACGAACCCCGCCAACAAGGCCGCCATCGAGATGGTCGTCAATATGTGGAAGGCGAAATTGATCCCGCCCGAGACGTTCGCGCAGACCGTCACCTCATGGAACAATGAGACCTTCCAGAAGAGTCGCGGGTTGATGGCCGTCAACCCGGCGACGATCATGGGCTGGCTGCTCGTCAACGATAAGGAGCTCGGCAATAACACCGGCCTCGCGACGCCGCCGAAGGGCCCGGCAGGTGGCTTCGCCGAGGGCGCGGCGCTCGGCTTCGGCTACTTCAAGAAGGCGAAACTGGTCGACCGGACCGTCTCCGCACTCGAATACTTCATGCAGCCGCCGAATCTGCTCAAGATCTCCAAAGCGGTCGAGGGACGTTTCGTGCCGGTCTATCAGGATCATGCCACGGGCGACTTCTGGGACAAGAGCAAATTCGCCGAACTGAAGAACATTGCCCAGGTTGGCCGCGTGCGCAACTGGCCCGCGCCGTCCCAGCCGTGGCTGTCCGACGTCACCGACGCCAAGTATGTCCTCTCGGACATGATGAACAAGGTCATCAACCAGAACATGGCGATCGAGGACGCCCAGGCAGCGGCCCAGAAGGACATGATGGACTCGTACAACAAGTTTGTGAAGAAGTAGCCAGTAGTCAGTAGCCAGTAGCCGGTAGCCAGAACGAGGGATAACCCCTCTGGCTACTGGCTACTGACTACTGGCTACTTCCTGCTGACGGAGGTTGCCGTGGCGAGGGTAGAAGCGAGCTACACGCCGAGTGGCATTCAAGGGCTGGAGGTGGGCCGTACCAGTCCGGTCAAGCGGCTACTCGGGCCAGACTGGCAGTTGGGTTGGATCCTCGTCGCGCCGGTCTTCCTGATTATCGCGGCCCTGCTGATCTACCCGTTCTTCGACGCCATCGGGCTCAGTTTCCAGGATCGCTTCATTGGCAAGGCGGGCCACTGGATCGGCGTGAAGAACTACACCGACTTAATCCGCAACCCGAACTCGCACTTCATGAAGGCGGCCTGGAATACGGTACTCATCACCGGCGGGGCGATCACCTGCAAGTTCTTCATTGGCACGGCGATGGCCTGCGTGCTCAACCAGCAGATTCGCGGCAAGAATCTCTGGCGCGGGCTGATGTTCCTGCCCTGGGCGGTGCCGGCCGTCGTGACCGCCTACGCCTGGCGATTCATGTTCGACACCTCCGGCCCGATCAACGGCGCGATCGCGCAATTCCATCTGCGCGACGATTACGTCTACTTCTTCAATGACGCGAAGATCGCCCTGCCCGCGCTGATCCTCGTCATCGTCTGGTCGGGCACGCCGTTCTGGACGATGAACATTCTCGCCGGGATGCAGGCAATCCCCGGCGAGTTGTATGAGGCGGCGGAACTGGACGGCGCCAGCACCTTCCAGCGCTTCCTGCACATCACGATGCCGAGCCTGAAGCACGTCTTCCTCGTCACGGGGCTCCTCTCGACGATCTGGACCTCCGCCAATCTCGTGCAGATCCTCGTCCTGACCGGCGGCGGGCCGAACTACAGCACGATGACGCTGCCACTCTTGGCCTATCTCGTCGCCATCCCCGGCGCGCGGCTCGGCGGCGGCGCGGCAATCGCGATGACGATGTTGCCGGCCTACCTGATCCTCGTCTACTTCCTCACTCGTCAGATGCTGCGGCAGGAGTAACCAATGGCGACGGTGACCGCAACGCGAAAACAGACCCGTGCGGCGACGCGCCGCTCGACGAAGGCAGAGCGCCGCTCCATCGGCCGCGGCTGGATGATCGCCACCTATGTCGGGCTGGCCTTCTTCCTGCTCTGGACGCTCGTGCCTTTCTTGTGGATGCTCCTCGCCTCGCTGAAGACGAACAAGGAGATCTACGACGACTTCACGCTGGTGCCGAAGCATCTCTACTTCGGCCACTACGCCGACCTGCTCAGGGGGAGCGGCGGCAGCAAAGCCTCCGGCAGCTTCCGGCAATGGCTCCTCAACAGCACGTATATCTCGGTGACGGTGACGGCGCTCTCGGTCGGCCTCGGCGCGCTCGCCGCCTACTCGATCACGCGACTGCGCTTCACCGGCCGCCCCCTGATGGCGCGCGGGCTGATCTTCACCTACCTGATTCCGAACTCGCTCCTCTTCATCCCCCTCTTCACGATTGTCGCCCGGCTCCATCTCGTTGACAGCATTCAGGCGATGATGCTCGTCTACCCGACCTTCACGCTCCCCTTCTGCACCTGGATGATGGCGAGTTACTTCCGCAGCATCCCGATCGAACTGGAGGAGGCGGCGCGGGTCGATGGCTGCACCCGGCTCGGCGCACTCTTCAAAGTCGTCCTGCCACTGGCGGCACCGGCGGTCGCGGTGGTGGCGATCTTCGCCTTCACGCAGTCGTGGAATGAGTTCCTCTACGCGCTCGTCTTCACGAACTCGCTGGCGAGTCGCACCGTCACCGTCGGGCTGACGCAGATGCTCGGCGAGGATGTCTTCTTCTGGGGCCAGATGATGGCCGGCGCGCTGATCACCGCCGTGCCGCCCGTCGTGCTCTACATGGTCGCCCAGCGCTTCGTCATCCGTGGCCTCGCCGCCGGCGGCGTCAAGCTCTAATACTCGGTGGCGGCGGGCTTTGGAGCCAGTTGCAAAATAGGGGAAGTGAACCACCAAGACACCAAGAACACCAAGAGGGAATCTATCTTTCATTTCCTTGGTGTCTTGGTGTCTTGGTGGTTTTGGAACTGGCTCAAAGCCCGTCACCACCTTCTTTCCTACGGCTCAGGCGATCATGCCGGGGCTCTTGAGGTACTTGGTGACGATCGCGTCCACCGTATGATAGGCGAGCGCCCCGACCGTCCCGGTCGGGTTGTATCCGCCGTTCTGCGGGAAGTTCGATGCCCCGATCACGAAGAGGTTCGGCATCCCCCAGACCTGGCAATACTTGTTCACCACGCTCGTGCCCGGATCGGCGCCCATCACCGTCCCGCCGTTGATGTGCGTGCTCTGGTACGGCACGCTACTGTAGGTGGTGATCGGCCCGTTCACCTGCTGGATCGCCGGGTTCAGTTGCGCGATGATCTTCGTCATCACGTTCTCATTCACCCAGCTGACCAACTTGCGCTCATTGTCCGTCCAGTCCAGCGTGATGCGCAGGAGCGGGTTGCCGTGCGCGTCCCGATAGGTCGGGTCGAGATCGACGTAGTTCTGCCGGTACGCGGCGTGCTCCGCCTGCATGCCGACCGAGATAAACGTGTCGTAGTACTGCTTGGCGGCCGCCTTCCAGCCGCTACCCCAGAGGGGAGCGCCCGGCGGCAGGCTGATACTCTGGATTGGCCGCGCCCCGCTGACCGCAGTCGAGATGTTGCCGCCGCCGAAGAAGCCCAGGTCCTTGTGGTCGAAGTTGTCGCAGTTGAACTCGTCCATGCCGACGCCGTTCGCGCCGCTGCCCATGAAGCGGTTGAGCGTGCGGTCGTCGAACCACCCCGACGCGCCCGCACCGCCCAATTGGTGCGTGAAGTTGCGACCGACCACGCCCGTATTCGCCTGCGGGTCGTACGGCTGGCCGATCTTCGACGTCAGCAGGAGGCGAATATTGTTCAGGGTGAAGGAGCCCATCACGATTAGGTCGGCGGGCTGCTCCTGCTCGATACCGTTCTGGTCATAGTAGGAAACGCTCGTCGCCTGACCGTCCGTATGATTGATGCGGAAGACATTGGAGTAGGGGCGCACCTCGACCCGGCCGCTCTTCAGGGCGCTGGGGATGACGGTCGTGATCGGGCTCGCCTTCGCACCGACATGGCAGCCGAAGCGCTCGCAATGGCCGCAGTAGTTACATGCGCCCGAGGTCATCCCGTCCGGGTTCGTGTACGCCTCCGGGCTATTCGCGGAGGGCACGGGGAACGGCTTGAATCCCATCTGCTTGGCTGCATCGCTGAAGAGCGCCGCAGCGTAGCCGACCTGGTAGGGTTTCTGGGGGAATTCCTCCGAGCGCGGTCCCTCGAAGGGATTGCCGCCGTCCTGGATCTGCCCCTTGATGTTCCCCGCCTTGCCGGAGATGCCCATCGTCTTGTCGAACTGGGTGTAGTACGGCTCCAACTCGTCGTAGGTGACGCCCCAATCCTGGATCGTCGTGTCCGCCGGGAGGAAATTCTTGCCGTAGCGCGCCTCGAGGTAGCTGCGGTAGGTGAAGAAATCGGGCAGGAACCGCCAGGTCTGGCCGTTCCAATGCACCATCGCGCCGCCGACGCCGTTACCGGGCAGGAAGTTGCCCAGTTGACGGATCGGCAGGGCGGTCTGCTTAATGTCGTTGCGGAAGGTGCTGGTCTCCTGCGCGTAATCCTGGAAGAGTTGCCCCTGCACCGCATACTTCCACTCGTCGTGGTGGTCCACGACGAAGTCGGGATACGTGTCGCGGAAGGGGCCGCGCTCCAGCCCGACCATCTTCAGGTTCGTTGCCCGCTTCGAGAGCTCGTTGGCGATGATGCCGCCGACCATCCCGAAGCCGACGAAGGCGACATCTACTTTCGGTAACGTTGCCATCACTGACATCCCCTCCTGCCTGGCTATTTGACGGTGAGTGTGCCCTTCATCCCCAGTTGCTCGTGGCCGGGGATGTTGCAGATGAATGGATAGGCGCCGGCCTGGAAATCGACGGTGAATTTCGTTGTCTGCCCGGCATTGATCGTCTCGCTGACCTTGTTGATCGAGGTGAACGCGAGATTGTGCGGCGATGGACCCTGATTGGTGATGGCGAAGGTTACCGTCCCCGGTGGCACGCTCGATTTGTCGAAGGCGAAGGCGAAATCCTTTTCGATCACGTTCACCGTCGTGCCGCCCGCCGCCGACTGGCCCGCGACCGTCGCCGATGGAGCGCTCGCCGTCGGCGCGGCGACCGTCCCCGAAGCAGTGGCGGCGGCAATAGTCCCCGTCGCAGTCGCGGCGGGAGCAGTCCCCGTGGCGGGTGCGGCAGCCGCCGGGGTGCCCGTCCCCGTGTGCAGGGCCTCCTGATGGTCGGCCAGGCTCATGTACGGCCCGGTGAACTTCTGCCCGTACCGCCCGATCCAGTCCTGATAGACGATCTGCGCGCCGGGGTAGCCGATCATCTTCCAGCCCACGAGGTCCCGATTCCCCCCGTAGATTGGGTCGGCGAAGAACCCTGCCTTGACGTGCGCGAGGAGCAACTGGAAGAACTGCTGCCCTGTGATGCCCGAAAAGCCTGTCGCCGCACCCGCCTCCATATCGCGCAGGACCTGATCCTGCTGGTCGGGCGACAACGCCTTGAAGTCCTTCTGATATTGCTTCTGGGCGTATGCCTGCATCCCGTCCACGCCGAGACGGTAGCGCTCGCGCATCGTCGAGCCCAACTGATCCCCCTGCGTCGGCGTGCCGGCAACGAACGGGCCCGCCGAAAAACGCTTGCCCGTCATGCCGTACTCCGAGGAGAGTTGGCGGTCGATGAAGTAGACGACGCCCGCGTCGGTCGCGCCGGGGCCGTTGGCGTCGCGGGGGATGATGCGCTCGGCGGCGGCGGTGACGACGTCCACCATCAGCGGATTGAAGAAGGTGTACCCCTCGAGGACGTTGCCCGGCATCGCCATCGGCTGCGCTTGCGCCAGTTGGACCTCGGAGACGGGGATTGTCGTCGTGTCGGCGGCCTCGGTGTCGCGCGCGCCGGGGAGGATGACCGTGTAGGCGGTGGCGGTGGCGATGCTGGTGGCCGCGCCCGCCCGGAGGAAGCCGCGGCGGCTGAGACGTTTCGGCGGTCGTGTCTCGTCCGTGGCGGGCGTCTCCGCCTCGTCGTGGCCGGTGTCGTTGCTCACGGGAATACCTCCTTATGTCAACCCTTGACGGTGATGCGACCGACCAGCCCCTGCCCCTCGGCGGGGATGCTGAAATAGACGTAGTCGCCCGGTACGTCGAAGACTCTGGTGTACTGCGCGCCGCCGCCGACCACGCCCGAATCCCACGGCTGCGCGCCCGCCGGCAAGAGGGCGTTCTTCTTGTCGGCGGCGCGGGCCGGGTCGTCGGTGACGGTCTGCGGCGCGCGGCCCGCGTTCACCCATTGGATCGCCTCACCCTTGTTGACCGTCACCTGGGGCGGGTCGAAGGCGCGGGCCGCCGTGATCGTGACCTTGGCGGCGGGCACGGGCGTCGCGCTGGCGCCCGGACTGCTGACCACTGGGACGGAACCCGGTGAGATCGAGGCAGCCGGCCCCGGCGTCGTGCTGGCGCTCGGGCTGCTCGCGGCGGCGGTCGCGCCGCGCGTCGGCGCGCCGACCACGGTCGGGGGTGCGCCGCCCTGCGTCGGTAGCGGTTTCGGCAGCGTCCCCACGTCGGTGATATGGGTCGGCGTGGGGCCGGTTGCGGCGGCGCCCGGTGTCGCCCAGCCGCCGCTCGTGGCGACCATGGCGGTCACCGCAGCGGTGGTGCCGACCGCCCCACTGCCTGCGGCAACCGGGACGCTCGTGCCGGCCACCCCGCTCCCCGTCGCCGCGATACTGGAGCCGCTGGCGGTCGTGGAAGCGGCCTGGCTCCCGGCCGCTGCCGGGGTGCCGCTGGTCGCGCTCCCTGTTGTCGATGCGCTACCGGCCGTCGCCGCCGCATTGCGCGCCGCGTTGGTGGCGAAGGCGCTCTCCACGGTGGGGGTGGCCTTGCCGCCGCAGGCGCTCAGCACGGCGGCGAGACCGGCGCCACCAAGACCGGACAGGATCGCCCGTCGGGATAGGATCGATTGACGCGCATCCCTCAGCATGCATGTACTCCCTCCGAAGGTGCCGAATCATCACATCGTGACCGAGACCAGAGACGGGCGATTTCACCGCAAGATCGTGGCCGATGCCCGGTCAGGCGACGGCATTGTGAGCCGCGCCGCGCAAGATTCCGTACAATTCGATAGACTTATGTCGCGATGGTCAGCCGACCGTCACATCGTCGCCGGTTTGTGCGTTTTGTAATATGTAGGGCAACGGCCCGTTCCATGCCTCCGTGGGCGGCGGGCCGTCGGGACACGTTTGTGACGAAAGGGAAGCAGCATGGGACGAGGGACCGACGCGCCGACGCGCTGGATACTGCGGCTGATGCCGGTGATCGTTTTCGTGATGGGCTGCGTCGCCGACGCGGTCGTCAATGGGGCGATCCACGACCCGCAGGCGCAGCGGTTCCTGCCGGAACTGTGCGGGATGACGGTCGGGATGCTGACCGTGCTCACCTTCGCGATGCGGCGGCAGGCATACCTCGCGGCGGGCGCGCTCTTCGTCTTCGTCGAGATGATCGCGATAACGCTGGAGATGTCGATGGGGCTGCGGGTCGGGCTCTGCGCCGCGTCGCTCGCGACGGCGGCGGCCTGCTTCGCCATCTATCTGCGCGGCCCGTGGGCAACCCCCGAAACCGTCCCGGTGCGCGAGCAGAACGAGCGCCCATAATCGCGATCGGTGCCCATTGCAATCAACGAAGCGCGGCAGACAGTTGCCGTGCTTTTCCATTGTATCCGCGCCCCTACCTGCTCGCCGTGTCTACCATCGCACCGGCTGCCAGCCGGGCTCGATCTTCTGCATCTCCGCGACATCATCGCGCTTAGCGAGGCCGGCCCGCTGGTACTGCTCGTGGAGCCGGGCGAGAGCGTCCTCGTCCAGTTCGACACCGAGGCCGGGAGTGTCATCAATCATGATGTGGCCCTCGTCGAACTGCCGCTTGCCGCCAACGATGATCTCCTCGACCTGCCACGGGTAGTGCGTGTCGCAGGCATAGGTGAGATTGGGGATCGCCGCCGCGACGTGCGCCATCGCCATCAGGCTGATGCCAAGGTGGGAGTTGGAGTGCATCGAGACGCCCCAGCCGAAGACGCGGCAGAGTTGCGCCAGTTTCACCGTCGGCATCAACCCGCCCCAGAGATGATGGTCGGAGAGCAGGATATGGATCGAGCCGCGCTCGACCGTCTCGGGGATGTCCGACCACGAGGTGGTACACATGTTGGTGGCGAGCGGCATCGGCACCCGCCGCGCCACTTCAGCCATGTTCGCCTTGCCGTCCGTCGGGTCCTCGTAGTATTCGAGCGTGCCCGCCAGTTCGAGGCCGATGCGCACCGAGGTATCGACACTCCAAACGCAGTTCGGGTCGATCCGTAGCGGCATTTCCGGCCCGAATGCCGCGCGCATGGCGAGGATCG